>CABZJG010000043.1 GCA_902525995.1 Paracoccaceae bacterium
AAAAACTCGTCTGCATCGCAAACATAGACCCAGTCCGCACCTGCATAAAGACTATGATCTTTCGCGTATTTTAGGGCGGATTTATGCGGGCCGCGCTTCAGCACTTTATTGCGCACATGGGTGACAATGCCGTTGTTTTGCAAGCGGTCCAGTAAAAGATCAGTGCCGTCACTGCAGTCATTGGTGTAGATCAGAAAATCGGTAAAGCCGATCGCCCGATGATAGGCGAGCCATTCCAAAATATAGGGCCCCTCATCTTTCATCGTTGAAATGATAAGGTATTTCTGCGCGTGGCTTTTGGCTGTTGGCACGGTGAAAATTCGCTTGTCTTAAATATTGAAATGGAGCAACTGAACTTAATTTATCTTGATCGGTTTGATGTGTTGTCGCCGCGACTTTCTGGGCAATGGGCGCGGGTTAAATTTCTCGGCTTTAAAGCTGACAACTATGTTCAAATTTCGACAAAATGCGGGAATCTTTACGAAAGGATCCCGCAGCTGGAAAAGCTATCTTGTGATTGCAGTCCTCAACCCAACGCAAACTGTTTCTGCTCGGGCGGATTAATAGCCACTTTTGCGGTCCACAAGATGCAAAAACGGCGCCCCGGTTTCGCCGCGGAGAATATTTTCCGCAATCACCTGAGCCGAGGTTTCGGGCCGCGTGGCCGAAGCGATATGCGGGGTTACCGTGACCTTGGGGTGGGCCCAGAACAGATCATCGGTGGGCAGTGGCTCGCGGCGAAACACATCAAGCGTGGCGTGGCCCAAAGCGCCGCTCTCCAGAGCGTCCAGCAAGGCCGCGTCGTCGATCAGCGGCCCGCGGCCGGGATTGATCACAACTGCCCCCGGGGCCAGCAGGGACAGGGTTTGCGCATTTAGAATGTTTTCGGTCTGCGGCGTTTGCGGCAGCAGTAAAATCACAATCTCGGCGCCCTTGAGCGCCGCGTTTAAACCACCGGCGCTAAATGTGTCGACCCCGGGTATGTGTTTGGGCTGCCGGCTATAGCCGCGCATTTGAAATCCAATCGCCACGGGCGCCTCGGCGCAGGCCGTGCCTAGGGCGCCAAGCCCCAAGAGCGTGACGCTGCGGTGTTCAGCCAGCGGCGGCACGGCTTTGCGCCACTGGCCGTCTTGGCCGCGCAGATGCGCATCCACGCCCAGATGGTGGCGCAAAGTATGCCCGGTCACCCATTCCACCATGCCGCGGGTCAGCCCGTGATCAACCATGCGCGCCAGCGGCACCTTCAAGGTGGGATTGCCGGTCACATCTTCGACCCCTGCCCAGAGGTTGAGCACCGCTTTGCAGCGGGTAAAGGGGGTAAAATCCTGCACCTCGCTGCTGGGGGCATAGACAATATAATCCACGTTTTCAGGTGCGATATCCTGCGCTAGATGAAAGCTGATGTTCCGCGCTTCAAGCGCTTGGCGCAGGGGCGCCTGATAGGTGTCCCAGCCCTCGCGGGCGGCAGCAAAAAGAATATTCACGGTCATTTTTCAGCCCTCGGCCGGTGCACATGTGCCGATTGTATAAGGCCAAAACCAACCATCAGTACCAACATGGCCGACCCGCCCCAGCTGACCAATGGCAGCGGCACGCCAACCACCGGCGCAAGCCCCATAACCATCGACATATTCACGGCAAAAAACAAAAAGAAATTCATCGAAATGCCCAAGATGAGCAGGGATGAAAACCGATCCCGGTTTTGCCATGCGGATGACAGGCAGAACAGCAGAATTAAAAGATACATCCCAAGCAGTGAAATACCGCCGATAAATCCCAGTTCCTCGGCCAAAGTGGTGAAAATAAAATCGGTGTGCTTTTCGGGCAGAAAATTCAACCGCGATTGCGTGCCCTGCATATATCCGCGCCCGGTCCATCCGCCAGAGCCAAGCGCGATCTTTGATTGGGTAATGTGATACCCTGCGCCCAGCGGATCACTGGCCGGATTTAAAAAGGTGTCGATCCGCCGGAACTGATAGTCAGCCAGCATTTGCCAGCTGGTGCCGCGGCTTTGAAATACACTGGCCACCAAACCAATCACCCCGGCCACCACGGTGGCAAAATAGGCCCAATGGACCCCAGCCAGAAACATCATTGTGCCGCCCGTGGCCAGCAGCAGCAAAGCCGTTCCCAGATCGGGCTGCTGCAACACCATCGCAGTGGGGACAAGAATAATGATAATTGGAAACAGCACCCAGAGGGGATGCGATATTTTGCTCAGCGGCAGCCGGTCATAATAGAAGGCCAGCATCATCACCAATCCGATTTTGGTCAGCTCTGAGGGTTGCAACCGCATGAACCCAAGGTCGATCCAACGCTGTGCGCCCATGCCTGTGGTGCCAATAAACTCTACTAGAACCAACAGCACAAGCGCCACGGCATAGCCTATAAACGACAGGTTGCGCCAAAACCAAATTGGCATCATCGAGATAAACATCATCAATACGAAAAAAGCGGCAAAGCGATTTATCTGTGTGCCAGCCCAGGGCGAAAAAGATCCGCCAGCCACCGAATAGAGCATCAAAACCCCAACCGCAGCCGTGCTGATAATCAACAAAAGCAAAGGCCAGTTCAGATAATAGAGTTTGCGAAATCCGGTTGGAACAGTTTTGATCCGATATTCAAGATAGCTCATGCGCGGCCCTTTCGCGCAGTGCTTAGATCCGGCTGCATCTTGCGCAATTCACGTTGCTGGCGCGCTATTTTGGCCCGGTCTTCTTCGGGATAGGCGTCCAGCGGCGGATCGCCCTCATAAAGCGCCTGCAAGGTAATATCTCGTGCTATTGGCGCGGCAGCTTTTGATCCGCCGCCGCCATGTTCCACCACCACAGCAACGGCGATCTTTGGATCGTCATAGGGCGCAAAGTTTAAAAACAGCGCGTGATCTCGCCGCTTCCATTCTAAATCTTCGTTCGCGGTGACGCCGCGCGCGCGCTCTTTTTCTGAAATATTGCGCACCTGACTGGTGCCGGTCTTGCCCGCCATGCGAAACTCTTCGGTTGCAATACGCGATGCAAAAGCAGTGCCGCGGCGGTTATTGCTAACCTCGAACATGGCGCGGCGGATAAAACGCAGATTGTTTTCACTCATCGGCAGCGGTTCTGCCTCGGGAGCAGAGATGGGGTCTGCGCCCACCCGCTTGATCAGCTGGGGCTTAATATTTTTGCCGGTGGCCAAACGGGCGCTCATCACGGCCAATTGCAGCGGCGAGCACAGAACAAAGCCCTGACCAATGGATGCGTTCACCGTGTCGCCAATCACCCATTCACGGCCGCGGTTTAGAAGTTTCCATTTTTTATCTGGTGCGAGGCCTTTGGATTCGGCCGATAAAGGCACATCATGACGAACCCCAATGCCGAAGGTTTTGGCCATTTGCGATATTTTCTCAATGCCGACCTTTAGCGCCAGTTCATAGTAATACACATCGCAGCTTTCGCGCAGCGATTTTTCAAGGTTCATATTGCCGTGGCCGCCGGCCTTCCAGCAGTGAAACTTTCGGTCAGAAACTTCCAGATGGCCACGGCACTTAACCGTATCGTTGGGGCTGATCACCCCGGCCTCCAAGGCGGCCAGCGCGGTGATCATCTTAAAGGTTGAGCCCGGCGGATAAGCATCCTGAACCGATTTTGAGGCCAGCGGACGCCGTTCATTGTCGCGCAGCTCTGCATAATCCTTTAAGGAGATCCCACGGACAAATTTATTCGGATCATAACCCGGTGAAGAGGCAATCGCCAATATATCGCCAGTGGTGCAATCTATCACCACGGCAGAGGCGCTGTTTTGGCCCAGACGGGCCTGAACATAACTTTGCAGTGCCGTGTCGGTTGAAATCTGCAGGGTGCTGCCGGTCTGCCCCTCTTGGCGATCAAGCTCTCGCATGATCCGGCCAACAGCGTTGACTTCAACCCGGCGTGCGCCGGCGCGGCCGCGCAGTTGGTTTTCATATTTGGACTCAATGCCAACCTTGCCGATTTGAAACCGCGGAATGCGCAGCAGAGGATCGGGATCATCGCGGCGCTCCAGATCGCGGGTGCTGACCGGACCCACATAGCCAACCACATGGGCAAAATTTTCGCCAAAAGGATAACTGCGCGACATCCCAACATCGGGGGTGACCCCCGGCAAAGCGGGTGCGTTGACCGCCACCTTCGAGATATCAGACCAGCTAACCCGGTCGATGATGGTCACGGGCAAAAATGGCGCACTGCGGGCCAGTTCATTGCGCGCCCGGGCCAAAGTGGCATCACTTATAGGCACCAGCTGGACCAGCTTCTCGAGCACTTCATCCACATCACCGGCCAGTTCCTTGACCAATGTAATGCGGTAACTTGGTTCATTTTGAGCTACAATCAGCCCGTTGCGGTCATAAATTTCGCCCCGTTGGGGGGGCAGAAGACGCACGTTAATCCGGTTTTCCTCGGCCATCAGCTGATATTGATCGGCCTGTTCAATTTGCAAATAACGCATCCGCCAGCCAAGAAGCCCGGCAAATCCAAGCTGGGCGCCGCCAACCAGCAAACTGCGCCGGTTGATCCGGCGCCGATCATGTTTGATCTGATCCTCAAGCCGTTTCATGCCCGTTCCCCTACAGCGGCTTCAAGTTCCCCGAATGCAGCGCGGCGGACTTTCAAAACCACCTGTGTGAACAGCACCACAACCGGATAGAACAGCACCGTGGAGAGCAATTCGCTAAGCGTTAAATAGGCCTCTGGCATGGGCAACATAACAACTCCAAGGCCCCAGCGGGTGCCCAAAAGCACTACCGCGATCGCCGCAGTCACACTGAGGTATTCTTTTACAAAGGAAAACTCTTCACTGCGGCGGCTGCGGCGTTTAAGCCACTCGCTTGCTATCAGCGTCAAGGCCGCAAACAATCCCGGGGGCCGGTTCAGCAGCAGGTCCTGAAACAAAAACACCAAAGCGATAATGAGCATCGGCACATACTGCGGCCGGCGGATACAGCAGACAAAAGTCACGCATAAAAGCACATCCGGCATCACCCAGCTGGCGGGCAGGGTATTGAGCGGTAAAAGCTCTGTAAAGGTCAACAGCAGCGCCAGAAAAACAAAGCCCGCGCGATAGGCCCAGGTTTTTAACGGCAGGGCATCAATCATTTGCCGCCTCGCTTGGTTCTGCGCTGCTTTGAGGGACAATCAAGGCCCCGGTGTCTTTAATATTAAAGGTTTTCTGGTCGCGTAGGACCTGCAAAAATTCAAGCCGCTCAAAATCTGCCGACAGCCGCACCCGCAAGCGCTTGTTTGGATCTTGGGCCAATTGCCCGATCAGCAGATCGGGGGGCAAGAGCCCGGCATCGCCAGAGGTGAAAATACGGTCCCCCGGGCGGGCCAGATTGCGGTTTTCAAGAAAATCAATCACGGGGGCTGCAGAATTGTCGCCTGACACAAATGCGCGCTGCCCCGATGGTTGGATCACCGCCGGTATGCGGCTTGAGGTGTCGGTTAGCAAAATGACCCGGCTGGTTTTTTCTCCGACCCCTGAAATCCGCCCGACAAGCCCAAGCCCGTCCATTGCGGCCCAGCCGTCCTGAATGCCGTCGTTACTGCCGACATTTAAGAGCACGGATTGGCGAAACGGCGATCCGCTGTCGGCCATCACAATGCCGCTGACACGGGTCAGCTTGGGATCAAGCTGCAGCTGGTTCAAGTCCAGCAATCGGGCATTTTCCTGCTCAAGCTGGCCGGCCGCTTCTTTCCACTTTTTCATTTTTTGCAACTCGCGTCGCAACTCTTGGTTCTGTGTGTAGATGCTTTGATAACTTTGCAGATCACGGATCAGCTTGGCGGTTTGGGTGACCGGTGCCATCGCCCAGTCGACCTGCGGCAAAACCGTATCGATGACCTGAGCCCGAAACCGCTCAACGCGCGGGTTATCAATGCGCCAGATGAGAAAAATGACCATCAAAACAAGCACAAGAAGCCCAAGCAAAATCCGCTTTAAGGTGCCGATATAATCTTCTTGTCCTGTACGGTCCTGTGCCAAATGAACCTCTTGATCATATCGGTGCGTGATTAGCTGTCATAGTCGATGGCGTGGCGCAGCTGGTGTTCATATTCGAGCGCCTTGCCAGTGCCCATGGCCACACAATTTAGGCTTTCGTCAGCGATTGAGATGGCCAGCCCGGTTTTTTCGCGCAATGCGCGATCCAGATCGCCCAGCAACGCGCCGCCGCCGGTGAGCATGACGCCCCGATCGACAATATCAGCCGCCAGATCAGGCGGCGTTGCTTCCAAGGCTGTCATCACCGCTTCGCAAATCTGCTGAACCGGCTCGCTCAGTGCTTCGGCCACCTGCGCCTGAGTGATTTCTGTTTCTTTGGGCACCCCGTTGAGCAGGTCGCGCCCACGGATCATCATCGATGCGCCGCGGTCATCATCCGGCATGCGTGCGGTGCCAATCGACGTTTTAATCCGCTCTGCGGTGCTTTCCCCGACCAACAGGTTTTGCTGGCGGCGCAAATAGCTGACAATGGCTTCGTCCATCCGGTCGCCGCCAACCCGTACCGAGCGCGCATAAACAATATCGCCCAGCGATAGAACCGCCACCTCGGTGGTGCCGCCGCCAATATCAACCACCATATTGCCGGTGGGATCAGTGATCGGCATGCCGGCCCCGATGGCAGCTGCAATCGGTTCGGCCACCAGACCGGCGCGGCGCGCGCCCGCTGAAAGCACTGACTGGCGGATGGCGCGTTTTTCCACAGGCGTGGCGCCATGCGGCACACAAACTATGATTTTCGGCTTTGAGAAGGTTGATCTGCGATGCACTTTGCGAATGAAATGCTTGATCATTTCCTCGGCCACATCAAAATCCGCAATCACACCTTCGCGCATTGGCCGTATGGCCTCGATGCTGCCCGGGGTGCGCCCGAGCATCAATTTGGCGTCTTCTCCGACCGCAAGCACCTTTTTGACCCCGTCTTTGACATGATAGGCTACCACCGACGGCTCGGATAAAATCACACCGCGGCCTTTCACATAGACCAAGGTGTTCGCTGTCCCGAGATCAATCGCCATATCCTGCGAGAAGATACCGGTTAAATTTCCGATCCCAAACATGATGTTCTGTCCCAAAGTTCACTTTTTTACTGCGACTCTCATGTGATCGCATGACCCCTTATAGGACCCTATTCAATTTGGCGAAAGTGGGCATTGTTTAAATTCGGCGGAAAATGACTTGCGATCAACCCTTTGACAATTGAACGCACAATTGTTTTGCGGGCGTACAGAGCTATTGAAACCAAACCGGATCGGCGTTTTTATGGGCCAAGGTCGGTTTTGGGCCCTGTCCGGTCGGAGGAATCACGCGATGAAACGTTCAGGTGTCGCATATCAGAGCCAAGCATAGCGTAAGGAGATCGTAAAATGAAAAGCCATGTCAAAGCCCTTGTTGTCGGTGGCGGCGCCGTTGGAACTTCGATTGCCTATCACCTTGCGCGGGCCGGATGGGAAGATGTTGTCCTTTTAGAGCGCGATGAGCTGACCTCGGGCTCTACATGGCATGCGGCTGGCTTGCTGCCGCTTTTTAACATGTCGTATGCCACCACCCATATTCATCAGTATTCGGTCGAGTTTTACAAACAGCTCGAAGCTGAAACTGGGCTGAACGCCGGATTTTCCGTCGTCGGTAATTTGCGCATGGCGCAAACCCAAGAGCGGATGGATGAATATATGGTCTATGCCACCACGGCCGAGACCTGCGGTGTGCCCTATGAATGGCTCAGCCCGGCGCAGATCAAAGAGCGCTATCCACTGGTCAGGTCCGAGGATCTGGTGGGCGCGATTTATCATCCGACCGACGGCTATATCAATCCGGCCGATGTCACTATGGCGATGGCCAAAGGCGCGCGCCAGCGCGGCGTGACGGTTGAGCGTAAATGGCAGGCTGATGCCTATGAGTGGACCGGCAGCGACTGGAAAGTCACGCTGACGAAAATGGTTGAACAGGGCGGTAATCTGGTGGCTTCAGAGGAACAGTTCGTGGTTCACGCCGAACATGTGGTCACTGCCACCGGCAATCACGCACAGCGCACCGCCAAGCTGTTGGGCATCAAAACCCCAGCCATTCCGGTCGAGCATCAGTTTATCGTCACCGAGCCCGATCCGGCGCTGGTGGACTGGCGTAAAACCAATGGCGAACACCCGGTGCTGCGCGATGCAGATGCCAAATGGTATGTGCGCGAAGAGCGCGGCGGCTGGATCCTCGGCCCCTACGAGCGCAACGCGCCTGCGCGGTTCGAGCACGGCGTGCCCGACAGTTTCCGCGCCGATCTCTTTCCGCTGGATCTGGAACGGATCGAAGAAGAATATATGTCGATGATCCACCGCATTCCCTCTTCGGAAACCGTGGGGCTGAAAGACGACTACAACGGGCCGATCTGTTACACACCCGATGGCAACCCGCTGGTGGGTCCGGCCCCGGGGCTGCGCAATATGTGGCTCGCCGAAGGCTTTAGCTTTGGCATCACTGCTGCTGGCGGCACCGGCTATTATCTGGCGCAGATGATGGTAGAGGGCGAGGCCGAGATCGACATGGCCTCGCTTGATCCCAAACGCTACGGCAATTGGATGACCACCGAATATGCGGCGCGCAAAAACGAAGAATGCTATGAGCACGTCTATATCCTGCACCACCCCGACGAAGAGCGCGAAGCCTGCCGCCCGCTGCGCACTGCGCCGGCCTATGACCGGCAAAAAGCGCGCGGTGCGCAGTTTGGCTGTGTCAACGGGTTTGAGCGGCCGAATTATTTCGGCCCGCTGGATGCGCCGGACAGTTTTGACCATGACAGCCGCAGCTTCCGGCGCGGCGGCTGGTGGCAATATGCGGTGGATGAAGCCCGCGCCATCCGCGAAGGTGTCGGGCTGATCGACGCCACCGCCTTTACCAAACATCGCGTCAAAGGCCCCGGCGCCACCGCATTTCTGGACTGGTTCACCTGCAACAAACTGCCCCGCGTGGGCCGCATCAACCTGACCTATGCGCTCACTGCGGCGGGCACCACGCGCACCGAATATACCATCGTGCGGCTGGCAGAAGATGACTATTACCTTGTCTCGGCCGGGGCCTGGACCGACTATGATGGCGATTATCTGCGCAAGGCGGCGGCGGATAAAGCCGATGAGCTGGGCTATATCGAAGTGCAGGATGTGACCACGCAATGGGGCGTCTTTGCCATTGCTGGCCCGAAATCGCGCGAGGTTCTTAGCGCAGTGATCAAGGACGCCGATCCCGCCAGCGCGCTGTCGAACAAACGCTTTCCTTGGCTGTCGGCGCGCCAGATCGAGCTGGGCATGTGTCCGGTCAATGCCATCCGCGTGGCCTATACGGGCGAGCTGGGCTGGGAATTGCACCACCCGATTGAAATGCAGAACTACCTTTTTGACCTGCTCGAAGCGGCCGGTGCGCCGCATGGGATGAAGCTGGTGGGCGGCCGTGCGCAAAACTGGCTGCGGCAGGAAAAATCATACCGCGCCTTTGGCACCGAACTGGGCCGCGATGCCACCCCGCTTGAGGCCGATCTGCCGCGCTTTGTCGATCTACGCAAAGAGTTTCAGGGCCGCGATGCAATGCAGGCCATTGGCATCCGCTCAAAATGTGTCACGCTGCTGATCGACGGGCCGGAAGATGCCGATCCGTGGGGGCGTGAAGCGCTTTACGCAGCGAACGGCACACGGGTTGGCCGCCTGACCTCGGGCGGCTATTCGGTGGTGTTTGAAAAATCCATCGGCATGGGCTACGTGCACCCTGAGCATGCGGCGGTCGGCACCAAACTAAAGGTCAAAATCCTCGATCAGCTGTGGGACGCAGAAATTGTCGAAGATAGCCCCTATGACCCCAAAAACGCAGTTATTCGGGTGGATGGGTGAGGTTTCGGACTTTTTGGAAACGGGCGGAAGAGAGATATTCTTCTGCGCAGCCGTAAATTTGCGCCTGTGCGAATCTGTCATGATGCTGGGATTAAACCGACGCTCTTAGGCCTCAATCGGTTCTAGGAACCCGACAGAATTTCGCGCAGCGCTTTTCGCTGCTTTGAGGATTGTTGCGCTGACGCTGGAATACCTACCCGGAATGGATATCACCGTCTACCTCGGTTTGCGCTAAAAAGCCGTGCGCTGGTGGGCTCATTGGCCTTAGGGGGGCTGTTAAAAGACACCAGCGCACGGCCTTAATTGTTATATGGTAACATATTAGTGATGGCGCGGGTAATACCAGATTACTACAAGAAAAGTTTTTTTAGAGAAATATCCTACGGGAGTGTTTCCACCTTAAAAAGAAAGCGCAGTTCTGCAGCTGCGGTCTTTAATCTGGGCAATCTATAGGCTCACTTTTTGCAGCCTTTGCAAAAAACCATGCGCTGGTGTGGCAAATTAGCCTTAGGGGGGCTGTCAAGATCACCAGCGCACGGCTTTAGTGGTGGTAGTGAGGCGCTTATAACATTTTAGCGCGGGAGCGGGTAACACTGGGTTACTACAGCAAGACTTTTTTCAAAAGAATGTGCTGCGTTGAAGTGCGGACCGCAGGGGCAATATATGATCGAATGCTGGGCAGTAGCTGCGGGCTACATAAAGCAGGGGCGTCAAAAAACGCACCTGCGCGATGCTGCCGCGATAGTGACGTGAAACCGATGGTGTTTTTGGGCCCTCATGGGGCCTAGAAAACCGACAGAATTTCATCCAGTGGCTTTTTCTTTTTAGCTGCTTTTGGGATCGTTGCGCCTGCGCTGGGATAGCCTACCGGAATAATCATCACCGGTTTTTCATTGTCTGGCCTGTGGCAAAGATCATTGAGAAATTTCATCGGATTGGGGGTATGGGTTAGGCACACGAGCCCTGCTTTATGCAGCGCAGTGATCAACATGCCCGTAGAAATGCCAACGCTTTCAGGGACATAGTAATGTTTGTGCCGCGCGCCATCGCTGTCAATGCCGTAGCGCTGGGCAAACACCACGATCAGCCAGGGCGCAATGGTCAGATGCGGCTTTTCGGCCCCTGTGCCAATCGGCTCAAGCGCGCTGATCCAGGCATCGCCGCCGCCACCGGCATAAAAGGCACGCTCTTCTTCTTCGGCCGCCGCCCGGATTTTGGCTTTCATATCAATGTCTTGAATGGCCACAAAATGCCAGGGCTGCTGATTGGCCCCCGACGGCGCAGTGCCCGCCGCCGCAATGGCATTTTCGATCACCTCTTTGGGCACTGGCGTGTCCGCATAATCGCGCACCGAATGGCGCTTTTGCATATAGGTTAAAAACTGT
>CABZJG010000044.1 GCA_902525995.1 Paracoccaceae bacterium
GCGCGCATTTAGGTGTAATTTGGGAAAAAATCAAGCTTATGTTGCAGCCAGCAAGAGTGTTTCTGTCTTGGATCGTCGCAATATTACCGCACTTCGGCCAAAGGCGAGGCGCGCGGCCTTTCTTTGCAAGGCGGTTTTGCTAGAACCAGTCTTCTGTACTGCGCTGGACGCGCAGCCACGCTTCGATTTGCAAGGCAGCAGATCGGGCCAGATTTTCAAGTTGCTCATCGGGCGATTGTGACAGTCCAGACCCGATCAAAGTGCGTTCACTGGGGCCCTCAAGAACGGTGATCTGATGCGGCACAGAATTGAGCTTTTGCCCGCTTTCATCGCGCCAAATCGTCACCGACAGAAGCAGGGCAGATTGCGGAGACACCAATAACGGAAGGCCTGCCTGGGCTAGAACATAGCCTTCTATTTTCACCGCCACATGAAACAGCTGCGTCCCGCTGAGCGGTTCAAGATGGGTTTCAATGGCCTGTTTCACACTTGCGATGATCTGATCTGGATCGCCATCACGCGACATCGGGCCTTTGACCATATCGGGACCTACCACAACAGCGTAACCCAAGGCGAAATCACCAATGGGCTTAACCGGCTCTTGAACGTCAAGAGGGCCAAGACAGCCCGCCAAGCCAAGACATAAAAAAAGTATATAAAAAGACCGATAACTCATGCCCATGCCATACCTCTATCAGACCACCAAGGCCAGTGGCAGTTTTACTTGCACAGAAGTTAGCTTGATCTGGTTGAAAGTTTGCGCAAAAACAATTTGATTTGCGGCCGTGGTGCCATAGGCTTACCCCTATGGCACAGACAACAGACTTTCCGGTTCGGGTTCCTTTGGTGACAAAGCCAATGGGCATCTTGGCCTCCCTCGCAGCGGCGCGGCGCAACGTATTGTCGATCATCCCCGACATTGCGACCCGGCAGCCCATGGTCTCTGGCAAAACCGGCAAACGCTGGCATATGGTGATGGACCCAGAGGCTCTGCGCCGTATTCTGCTGGAAAATGTCGCCAATTATCCAAAATCTCTGGTCACCAAAAATCTGTTAGAGCCAGCCATCGGTAAGTCTTTGTTTATCGCGGAAGGCGCGCATTGGCGGTGGCAACGCCGGGCGACTGCGCCGGTTTTTTCACATCGCAATGTGCGGGCTTTAAGCCCGTTGGTCACTGATGCAGCAGGGCGCTGCAGCGCGCGGATTGCGGCCGCCGGGCCGCGCGCGGTCAATATGTTCGACGAAATGGTCGCAACGACTTTTGATGTGATCTCTGATGTCACGTTTTCCGACGACAAAGGCTTCGATCGCGATGCGGTCCACAACGCAATCAATGCCTATGTTGCTGAAGCCGGTAAGGTTTCCTTAATGGATATTCTGGGTGCGCCGAACTGGGTGCCTCGCTTGAACCGCATGATTACCGGACCGTCATTGCGGCAAATGAAACAAATTGCAGATCAGGTTATTGATGCCCGTCGAAACGGTGCAGAAAAATCACCCCCTGACCTTCTTGATCTGCTTTTGGCGGGTGAAGATCCAAAAACCAGCCGCAAAATGCAGACCGCCGAACTGCGCGATAATCTATTGACCTTTATTGTGGCGGGCCATGAAACAACGGCGCTTTCGCTTTCATGGGCGCTTTATCTCATCGCGCATGACAAGCGGGTGCAGGACAAAGCGCGCGCAGAAGTGGCCACTGCAGTCAAAGGCGTAGATGTAACAGGCGACGACATCCCAAAACTGCCCTTTGTGAGGCAGATCATTGATGAAAGCCTGAGGCTGTATCCGCCGGCTGCAATTGTATCGCGCACTGCGATGGCCAGTGATGTGCTTTGCGGGCGCGACGTGCGGAAAGGCGATACGATCATCATCCCGATTTATGCGCTGCATCGCAGCCATGTGCTGTGGGACAGGCCAGACGGTTTTTGGCCAGAGCGGTTTGACGATATGAAATCGGTGCCGCGCTATTCGTATTTGCCGTTTGGGGATGGGCCGCGCATTTGTATCGGCGCCAGCTTTGCCATTCAAGAAGCTGTCATCATCCTTGCTAGCCTACTTAAGCAGTTTCGCTTTTCGCCCGTCGCAGGTCGCGATCCGGTTCCGGAAATGACATTAACATTGCGGCCCGAAGGCGGGGTATGGCTTATGGCTGACCCTTTGAAGGGGTAAGTCGAACCTTCCTAAGGCAATTTGGACGTGATAGGCTCGTGCTGGTTCTTAAGGCTGTGGGCGTAAAGGAATAACAATGCAGTTCAGCGGTGATTTCAAATCGGGTGAAATGATTTTTTTAACGGTGCGTTCAGACGCTCTGGCCGGCAATATGCTTGGCGATCCGTCCGAGCGTAAAGTCGGGGTCTACGTCCCATATGATGCAGACCCAGAAGGACTTCCCCTTCTGGTATCACTGGCCGGATACACAGGCAGTGGTCTGTCACAGCTTAACTGGAAGAACTTTGGCGAAAATGTGCCAGAGCGGCTTGATCGGTTAATTGCAACGGGCGAAATGCCGCCCGCGGTTATAGCCTTTCCCGACTGCTACACCCGGCTGGGCGGCAACCAATATATAAACTCGGCCGCTATGGGCAACTGGGAAGATTATTTAATCACCGATATGCTGAACGCCATTGAAGGCCGGTTCGGATGCGGCGGTGCGGGCAAGCGCGGACTTTTTGGGAAATCCTCAGGCGGCTATGGCGCTTTGGTCCATGCGATGCGCCATCCTGATGTGTGGTCGGCGATTGCCTGTCATTCTGGTGATATGGGCTTTGAGATCGCCTATCAACGCGACTTTCCCGCCACCTTAAGAGCCCTGGCCAAACATGACATGTCTGCCGAAAATTTTGTAAAATCCGTCTGGGCCAATCACAGCCCGAGCCACACAGATATTCATGCTTTGATGATCCTTGCCATGGGGGCCAGCTACGACCCGGATCCCAGCGCCTTTTGCGGCATCCGTTTGCCGGTGGATTTGCACACCTGCGAGTTGGACGCTGCGCGATGGGCAAATTGGCAGGCCTGGGACCCGCTCCATATCTTTGACAGCCATGCCAAGGCACTACACTCATTAAAGGGTCTGTGGATTGACTGCGGAGACCAAGACCAGTTTGATTTTGTCTATGTTGCACGGCGGCTGAAGCAAAAACTCGACAAGGCACAAATCGTACATCATTACGAAGAGTTCCCAGATAACCACTTTGGTCTTGATTACCGATTTGACAAGAGCCTGCCCTATCTGGTCAGGGCGCTTCAACACTAGCAAAAGGGCGCAGCTTAACCTTTATCCCAACGCCGCAATAGTTGGTCAACGATTTGATCGCGGGCTTGACGATAAGAGGCGAGTTTCGCTTCGCGGGTTTCGCCCAGTCCGGTTGGATCCATAATTGGCCAGTATTCAACAGTAAGGTGAAACAAGCGCGTAAGATCCAAAGCCCGCCGCTGACTGGCTGGTGATAAGGCGATGATCAGATCAAAAGATGACAGATCATCCCCCCATTCTTGCATTTCGTCAAAACTGCGCGATCGATGGCGCGAAAGCTCAATTCCAAGCTCTTCACAAACCGCAATGGCAAAGCCGTCTATTTCAAGATCATTCATCACCCCGACCGATTGCACATAGGTCCCGGTGCCATAGAACTTTTTCATAATGCCTTCCGCCATGGGCGAGCGAACAGCATTATAATCGCAACAAAAAAGGACCGATTGTGGAAGGTCCAGCGTCATTCCGATCAGCCCCCGAAATGCAAAACACAAATGAGTGTGAACAACCGGCGCGCCGTGTCATTGTCCACATCTGCTTTGCCCGCTAGGCGTTCGGTCAAGATCCTTGCGCCCTCGTTATGAATCCCGCGGCGGGCCATATCAATGGTTTCAATTTGGCTGAGCGGCATATTTTTGACCGCATCATAATAGCTTTCGCAGATCGACCAATAATCTTTGACCACCTGCCGAAAGGGAGAAAGCGACAGATGAAACTCGGCTGCTTTTTGCTTTGCCTCGGTTTGAATATCAAACACCAGCCGTTTTTCCCTCACCGAAAGCCCGACGCGATAAGGACCCGAAGGCTGTTCCCGGTCCGCGCGCGCCGGCAGGGCAAAATGGTTACCTTCAAGCAAATCAAATATCGCAACCCGCCGCTCCTGCTCGATCTCGGGCGTGGGCGGGGGCAAGTTGCTATCATCAATTTCGATATGGACAATCCGCGTCATGCTGTTCTCTTTTACTACCTATAAATGGCCTAACGAAAGAGAGAATAGAGCGCAACGGATAAACGCAGAATGCTGGCGAATGCGAAAAAGGTGCTTTAGCCGTTCAGTTTACGCAATCTAGCGCGCACAGAAAGCCCGTGCGCCTCAAGGCTTTCTGAAATGGCCAGCGTTTCTGCCGCCGGCCCAATCGCCCGAAGGGCTTCGGTGCTCATTGAGGCCAAGGTCGTACGTTTGACAAAATCCAGCACCGAAAGCCCGCTGCTAAAGCGCGCAGATCGCGCGGTTGGCAAAACGTGATTGGGACCGCCCACATAATCCCCAATCGCCTCAGGCGTCCACATCCCCAGAAAAATCGCGCCTGCATGAGTGACTTTTTCGCTCAGGGCTTTTGGATCCGCAACACACAGCTCAAGATGTTCTGGCGCGATCCGATCAGACAGTTGGGCGGCGATCTCTAGCGAGGAGACTTTAATGATCGCCCCGAAATCGCGCCAACTGGCCGCCGCAATATCGCGCCTTTCAAGTGTTTGAAGGCGCGCCTCAACAGCCCTTTCAACCGCTTTTGCAAGCATTGCGTCATCGGTGATGAGAATGGATTGCGCACTGGCGTCATGTTCCGCTTGGCTGAGCAAATCCAAGGCAATCCAGTCGGGGTCATTATCGGCATCAGCTATGACAAGGATTTCTGACGGGCCGGCAATCATATCAATGCCCACCTTACCAAACACTTGGCGCTTCGCTGCAGCCACAAAAGCATTTCCAGGACCGGTGATTTTATCCACCGGCGCGATCGTGTCCGTGCCATACGCCAAAGCCGCAATCGCCTGAGCGCCGCCAATGCGGTAAACTTCGTCAACGCCCGCTATTTCAGCGGCAAGCAGGACCAAGGGATTTACAGCACCGTCCGGTGTTGGCACAACCACCACAAGCCGCTCTACCCCAGCAACTTTTGCCGGTATGGCATTCATCAGCACTGAAGAGGGATAGCTGGCCAACCCACCAGGCACATAAAGCCCTGCGGCCGACACCGGCGTCCAGCGCCAACCGAGCTCAGCGCCGCTGGGATCAGTCCATTGCGCATCTTCGGGCAGCTGCTTTTGGTGATAGGCACGGATCCGTTCGGCGGCAAGTTCGAGCGCTGCGCGATCCTCGCGGCCGACCTCGGCGCAATACTGGGCAATCTCATCTTTGGAAAACCGCATCTGATCGGCCGTAAGCGCAAGACGGTCGAATTTTTCGGTCAGACGCAGGACAGCTTTATCACCATCTGCACGCACCTCAGAAATAATCTCGGCCACGACATTTTGCACATCAGGACTGTCTTCGCGCTTTGCCCCCAAAAGCGTTGCAAATGCGGTTTCAAAGTCCGGATCGTCTGCGTTCAAAAAAACGGCCATGCTGTTCTCCGATAGTTGCGCTGGACATAGCCCCGAACGCGCTTGGGCTCAAGTCTCCCGCGCTTTAGTCAGGGTGATTTGGGGATTTACGTGAGGGGGCTGCATAGGGACGCGTGACATCGCGCAGGTGCACCTCGACCGCTTCGACCCGGATGCGAAGGGCACCATCACCGGCCAAGGTTACGGTTAAAAAGCAATCCCCGTTTTCAGCATTTTCCGTGGTGATCGACAGCACCGAAAGAACCAGATCCTTTCGACTGCGATCAAGCCCCTGCGAGGCAACCGAAAGCACAGTGTCAAAAACCAGCAAAGATTGCACACGCTCAACCGGCCTGCCCTGCCGTTCGGCATTGGTTTTATCTTCCCAGCGAAAGCGGTTGATCAGCAGCGCAAGGCGGCGTTGATTTGCTTGCCAGCTGATTTCACCGATTGGCAAAACCGCATCTTGCACCATCGCCGAAATCACCGTGAGGTCTTCGCTGTCCAGCGCCCCGATATTCAGCGGCGCCTCGCCGCCATCTTCGAACTTGGCGTCCATGGTCATTTGCCCGCAACCCTTTCGATCTTGGCGCCCACCGCTTGCAGTTTCTGCTCAAGCTTTTCATAGCCGCGGTCCAGATGATAAACGCGGCTCACCAAGGTTTCGCCTTTGGCAGCAAGCCCCGCGAGGATCAGTGAAACCGAGGCTCGTAAATCGGTTGCCATCACCGGTGCGCCTTTTAGGTTTTCTACCCCGCTCACACGCGCCGTACCGCCATGCACTTCGATATTGGCCCCCATACGCATCAATTCGGGGGCGTGCATAAACCGATTTTCAAAAATCGTTTCTTCAAGAGAAGATACGCCTTGCGCTGCACACATAAGCGCCATCATCTGGGCTTGCAGATCGGTTGGAAATCCGGGGAACACTTCGGTTTTGACATCCACGGATTTCACCGCCCCATTGCGCCGCTTCACGCGCAGACCGTTTGCAGTTTCACTCACGTCAATGCCGGCCTCATCCAGTTTTTCACAAAATGCTGTGACCAAATTCATCCGGCCACCGACCAGTTCGACCTCGCCGCCGGCGATTGCCGGAACCAGCATATAGGTGCCAAGCTCAATCCGGTCGCTGACCACCGGATGGGTGGCCCCATGCAGCCGGTCCACCCCTTGGATGGTAATCACAGGGCTGCCTTCGCCTTCAATCTGGGCACCCATTTTGCGCAGGCACTCGACCAGATCGACAATTTCGGGCTCACGTGCGGCGTTGACCAATTGCGATGTCCCATTGGCCAGCGTCGCCGCCATGACAAAGTTTTCCGTCGCCCCAACCGAGGCAAAGCGCATTTCATGGCGGGCACCGATCAGCCCTTTGGCGGGTGCACGGGCATGCAGATAGCCGTCTTTAAGGTCAATTTTAGCGCCCAGCGCCTCGAGCGCCGTGATGTGAATATCCATTGGCCGCGCCCCGATTGCGCAGCCCCCCGGTAGGGAAACAACCGCCTGCCCTGCCCGCGCCAGCATCGGGCCCAGAACCAGATTAGAGGCCCGCATTTTGCGCACAATGTCATAATCTGCTGTTAAATTATCAAGATTTTGCGAAGAGAGCGCGAGCACCAGATCATCATTTAGGCTTGTGACTTCACTGCCGAGAGAGCGCAGCAAATCCGACATGGTTTTGATGTCCGACAGGCGCGGCGCATTGGTCAGGGTCAAGGGCTCTTCGCTGAGCAGCGTGGCGGGCATTAAGGCCAGAGCGGCGTTTTTGGCTCCGGCAATCGGAATTTTCCCGGACAACGGACCGTTGCCTGTCACCAATATTGCGTCCATCTGCCTAGTCCTTTTCTGCCTTGGTTTCGGCAGGCACCATTTTTGCCCGTGCCTTGGCCTGCGCCTTGCGCTTGGCCATATTGGACTTTAGCGCCAGTTTTAGCCGGTCTGTACGGTTTTTATGCGGTTTCTGCTCGGTTTGTTTTTGTGATTTCGCCGTCATGTTTAAAGGTTACAACATCCGGCGAAAAGGGTCTAGATTGCTCTTGCGCATCGGCGGGTTTCGGTCTAATCACCCTGCCAATGATGCCGCAGTAGCTCAGTGGTAGAGCGCACCCTTGGTAAGGGTGAGGTCGGGAGTTCAATCCTCCCCTGTGGCACCAGCATCACCCCATCATAGCAATGCTCAGTAACCGTCCATTGTTAAGCTATACCAGTAAAGCGCCGGCCTAATCTAATGTGTTGCTACATTAATTGTCGGTAAGCACTTCGATAAGCGCGTCCCATTGAGAGCGCGTGATTGCATCCGAGCCTGCGATGGCCCAGTAACTTTCATGGTGCTCCAAAATATCTTCACCAAGGCGTATCAAACGCCCGGCTGCAATATCCTCGGCACAAAGAGGTAGCGAGCCAAGAACCACCCCGGCACCTGCTTTCGCAGCCCCAAGGGCCGACAGGAACGTGTCAAATCGCACATTGGGCACTGGTGTTGTTGGGGTTCCAAAACGGCGCGACCAATCTGTCCAGTTTGGACGCGGCCCTGCGCAAGCGATGCGCGGCCACTCTGCCCAGTGCCCGCCATTTTCAGCCAATACAGGAGAGGCCAAAGGCGCAATCTGTTCTTTAAACAGTTGCATTTTATAAACATGCGGCCAGGCACCTGCCCCATAGCGAATGCCAATGACATCATCTGTTGGGGCGTCATGTGAGCCCAGAACCAATGACTGCACAGAAAGCTGCCCGCCCATAATTTTCTGGAGCCGCTTTAAGCGGGGCAGAAGCCATAAATTAATCATGGACTGGCTGGCAGAAAAGATCATCCGCCCTCGGATGGGCCCAAAAAGCGCTTCTGAACTTTGACGAAGGTTTCCAAACGCGACACGTATATGTGGCAGCCAAGCTTCGCCTTCGACAGTGAGTTCGATAGATCGGGCACCCCGGTAAAAAAGCTTTGTTCCCAAAAGTCTTTCAAGATGCCCGATGCGTTGGCTGATTGCGGATTGGGTTAATCCGGTTTCAGCCGCAGCTGCCGTGAAACTTCCACACCGAGCGGCAGCTTCAAAAGCGCGCACCCATTCCAGAGGTGGCATTTTGAAGAGCTGGCTAGACATTAGGAAATCAAAGCCTCAGTAGGAAAATTCTTAATTTGATCTTATGCATGAGTAAGGCCATTCTGTCGATAAAAAAGCAATTATAAGGGCGTTACACATGGCATCTGTCACGATTGATCCATCGGGTGAATACCTGACCATCATAAATTCAACCGGCCGCCGTCGGTTTCATGCAATCTGGCTGCGTGACAATGCCAGCGACCCCCAGACGCGGGCGCCGGAAAATGGTCAGCGCCTGATTGCATTAAGGGATATTCCCCATGACATATCTATCACAAAAACTGATCTAAACGGCGATACTCTGGACGTCAGCTTTGCCCCCGAAGACAAGGTCGTGCGCTTTGATATCTCTTGGCTTGAAGAGCACGCCTATGATCAGGCACCATCGCGGCCACGTGGTTGGGTTGCACCAGATATTGAAATTTGGGATGCAGAGCTGACAGCCCATGTCCCCACAGGTGATTTTGAGACGCTTTTGCGCGGTGGTTCTGCGCTGTTGAACTGGCTTTCATTGGTGAACCGCTATGGGTTCGGTAAAGTCACTCACGGCCCTGTTAAGCCGGGGGCGCTGTTTCAAATCGTTGATCTCTTCGGTTACGTGCGTGAAACAAATTACGGGCGGCATTTCGATGTTCGTACCGAAGTAAACCCGACCAACTTGGCCTTTACGGGTATGGGCCTTCAGGCGCATACGGACAACCCCTACCGCGATCCTGTTCCCACGGTTCAGATTCTCTATTGCCTTGAAAGCTCTGCTGCCGGAGGCGACAATATGGTGGTGGATGGGTTTGCTGCCGCCTTGCGTCTGCGTGAGGAAAATGAGGCCTATTTTAACGTATTGGCCAATTATTCGGCGCGCTTTGAATATGCAGGTGATCAAAGCGTCTGCCTAACGTCACGCCGCCCGATGATTGAACTGGCTCCTGACGGCGAGTTGATTGCTGTTCGGTTCAACAACCGATCACTGACAGCAATCACTGATGTGCCGTTTGATAAAATGTCATTATATTATGCAGCCTACCGGCGTTTCGGCGAGATCATCGACAACCAAGAGATGGAGGTTACATTCCGCCTCAACCCGGGAGAGGCTTTTGTCGTGGACAACACCCGTGTTCTTCATGCCCGTAAAGGCTATTCCGGTCAAGGGTCGCGGTGGCTGCAAGGATGTTATGCCGATAAGGACGGGCTGCGGTCAACCTATGACGCCATGCGTCGAAACCAGAACAAGGATGCCGCGGATGAAGCCTGAAATTGATAGGTTGACCCCTGACAACATCGTGGATTTCATCGGATCAATTTTCGACCGACGCGGCGGTGAGGAATATCTTGGAGAGCCCGTAAATATGGGTCAGCATATGCTGCAGGGGGCAACGATCGCCGAGCAAAATTGCCAGTCCGAAGAAATTATCGTCGGCGCTTTACTGCATGACATCGGGCACTTCACCAGCGAATTTGGCACCTTTACCATGAACGATACAGAGGACCGGCACCACGAAGACGCAGGTGCGGAGGTGCTAGAGCGGTTCTTTCCAAGTGTCGTAACAGATTGCGTGCGCTATCACGTTGCCGCAAAACGCTATCTCTGCGCCACGCGGCCTGAATATTTCCAAAGGCTTTCAGAAGCATCGGTTCATTCGCTCAACCTTCAAGGGGGCCCCATGACCCCTGCCGAAGTGGCTGAGTTTGAGAAAAATCCAAATCTCGATCATATTATTGCAGTTCGATATTTGGACGATGCGGGAAAAAGACCAAATATGGAAACTCCTGATTACTGGCATTTCGCCCCGATGGTGCAGCGCATGGTCGACCAATACACGGCGCAATAAGCAGACCGCTGAGGCTATTTTATAGACTGGCAGAGGCCTAAGGGCTATAAGCCATAGCAGCAGGGCAGTAATATTTTGCCCCCGATTTTGCATTTCTTTTGGCCGCTCAGGCCCCAAAATCTTTGCCAAAAATCCCATAGCTTTAGAGGAGAATAAAATGAAAGCCACTGGTGGATGCTATTGCGGAGAAATTCGCTACGAAATAAACGGCGCTTTGCGGATTACCGCTCAATGTCATTGCCGTGAGTGTCAATATATCACTGGCGGCAACCCAGCTGTTTTCGCTGTGTTTTCCAAGGATGATTTCCAATATACCGCAGGCAAGATTGCAACTTTTAAGCGCCGTGATTTAGCAACGCCCGTGGTCCGGCATTTCTGTTCAAACTGCGGAACAGCCATCGGCAACAAAAGCCCGACAAACCCAAATTTAATGATCGTAAAGATTGGCATGTTTGACGATCAAAGCTTTTTCACACCAATGCTTGCTATTTTCACCTGTGACAAGCAATCGTATCATTATATCCCCGAGGGCATTCCTGCCTTTGAGAAGCGTAGAGAGAAAAGCTAGATGACCTAAAAATCAGGCGATGTCTGCAATAAAGGGCCGTCTTTCCTTTACCCTTTTGTGCAGTTTTGACCGGCGCTCTTCTTTTTTCACCGAAATAAGACTATGCTTGATCTCATCAGAACCAATA
>CABZJG010000045.1 GCA_902525995.1 Paracoccaceae bacterium
CTCTGCCGGGGTGGTCTATCAGTCCAGCGCGGCACTGAGTTACAGCTTCCGTCTTGGCGCCCAGCGCCGCACCGTGGTTCAAGGCGCACAAACCCCCTATACAAACTATGGAACAGCCTACACTTTGGATGCAGGACTGACGTCGGAAACCTACTATGATGCGGAAGTTGGACTAGCCTATCAAAATGGCGATGGGATGGATATCTCTGCTGGCCTCAGCGGCATCAGCTCGGATCTCAAAACCACAGGTTTCGCTGCACATCTAAAGCTTAACTGGACGTTTTAACGTCAGCAAAAAGCAACAGGCAGCTTATGGCCTGCCTGCCGCTGCTTCTAGTGCCGGATAGCGCAGGGCCAGCGTTGCCCCGCGCGCAACCAGCGAGACAAGCAAAGCAAGCCACAGCCCATGCATCGCCAAAAGCGGCAGCAGCGCCAGCAGGCAAAGAATATAAATCCCCATGCTCACCGCCATCATATCGCGCATTACCGCTGTCTGGGTTGCGCCCAAAAACACTCCGTCAAGCATAAACGCCGGCAGGCTGAGCACAGCGGCACCGATGAGATAGGGAAGATACCGTTGGGCTTCAACTTGGACCTCGGGGACTTTTGTCATTACAACAATAAGACCATCCCCGCCTATGGCGATGCCCGCAGCTAGAATGAAAACCATACCAACCCCCCATTGCGTGCATTTGATCACGCTTTGATGAAGAGCGCGGCGATTTTTACCGCCAACAGCCTGCCCCACCAAGGTTTCAACCGCAAAAGCGAACCCGTCCAGCGCGAAAGAAGTAAGTGCAAAAAACTGCATCAACACCTGTGTCGCTGCCAAGGGGACATCGCCATATCGCGCGGCCACAAATGTGAATGAGACGAAAATCACCTGCAGCATTAAAGTGCGCAGTAAAATATCGCGGTTGACCGTCAGCATGCGCAGCAGCTGCACACGGCTGAGCACAGTCTCCCACGCCCGAAAGGCGGGCGCCCTCAGTGTGGTGCGGCAATACCAAAGCCCCAGGCCCAAACCTGAGGTTTCTGCCAATACAGTGGCCAAAGCCACCCCCGATGCCCCCCATCCAAGGCCCAAGACAAACCACAAATCCAAAATGATATTCAGCCCGTTCATCCACAGTTGAAGATAGAGCACCTCTCTGGTCCGCTCTTGCCCGATCAGCCACCCGACCAACCCCAAGACCGCTATCGCAGCGGGCGCGCTGTAAATGCGAATACGCAAATAGTCCCGCGCCATGGCTTCGACCGCCTCTGAGGCTGGCGAGACCTGAAATGCGCCCCAGAACAGCGGCCCTTGCAGCACAAAGATCACCCCGCCTGACAGAACGGCAAAAAGCAGGACTCGGCTTAAAATAGCAGCCACTTCTGCGCGATCACCGGCGCCAACCGCCTGTGAGGTCAGCCCGGTTGTGCCCATCCTCAGAAAGCCAAAGAACCAATAGATTGTTGTCAGGATCAAAGCGCCGATCGCCACCGCGCCGATGGGAACGGGGGATTTGATCTGGCCCACAACACCGGTATCGACCAAGCCAAGAAGCGGCACAGTTATATTGGCCAGCAAAATCGGAACAGCGATTCTTAGAACTCGCGCATGGGTGATCTGCATGCCCGCCCCCGCTCTCATGCCTAACTGTCGCTATCCGGCATTAGAAAATGCCCTGTCGCTTGGGCAAAAATCCGGCTTCGGTTGTCTTGCCATGCTTCCACATAAACCGATGCATAGCGCCGCCCCGAGCGGTTCACCCGAGCCCGCGCATAGGCATCACGCGGCAATCCCGATCGTAAATAATCCACCGAAAAATCAATTGTCTTTGGGATTTTAATCAAATCGCCCTGCGCAATGGCATCCGGTGTCAGGGCGCCGGTTTCAACACTTTTCCACAGCCCAGCCCATCCAAGTTCAATCACCGCCGCCACTTCCAGAAAGGCGGCCGTGGCGCCGCCATGCAGCGCCGGCAGCATTGGATTTCCCACCAGTTTTTCATGATAGGGCATCACTGCGGTTAACTCATCTCCCCGGCGGTCAAATTCTATACCAAGAAATTGAATATAGGGGATCGACGCGAGCAAGGCGGCCAAGGCCGCATCACGGCGCTGTTTGATAACTTGGACCGGCTCAGGACGTTTTGCTGCCATCTTCAGGCCCCCGTCACAAAAGCGCCTGCGGCCGTGGCGACAGGTTTTTCATCATTGTCGTCAAGCGCCACAGCCCGCACAAATGCAACGTTACGGGTCACATTGTAACAGGTGGCTTTGGCCCTGATATTTTGGCCCGGCGTGGCAGGACGCATGTAATCAACCCGCAAATCAATGGTCGCGGTCAGACCCTTTTGGTCCGGATGACTCATCACAGCGGCGCCGCAACACCCGTCGAGCAGCGCAAAGACCGCCCCGCCATGAATCACGCCCGTTGCGGGGTCGCCGATAAATTTCTCATTATAGGGCATCCCCATTTCCGCCGTCCCCTGACCGATATCATCAAGCCATATGCCAAGGGCTTTGGCATGCGGAATGGCTTCAGAGAATTGTTTTGCCATTTTGGTTTTATCAATAGCCATTGGGTTCTCTCATTTTCTGCACTTCCTTAAAAACCCAAATCAACAAATCTGCAAGCACGGCTGTTGCCCTTCTGAACGGATCATCCTAATTTAGGAGTCGGAGAGACAAACAATGCCAGATACTCGTATAACATTCAAAGAAATGTGCGCCACATTCAAGGTAACGCCGCGTACTTTACGCTATTATGAATATATTGAGCTGTTACAACCCGAGCGCGAAGGCCGCTCGCGGTTTTATGGCCCGCGCGAACTGGCGCGCATGACTTTGATTATGCGGGGCCGTAAATTCGGCTTTCAACTGGAAGATATGCGCCAATGGCTTTTGATCTATGATCAAGAGGGCACCCAAAAGCAAATGGCCGTGTTTACCAAAATGGCGACCAAAAAAATTGCCGAGCTGGAAGAGCAACAGGTGCAATTGGCTCAAACTCTTCAAGAGCTTAAGGATATGCGCGATAAAACGGCTAAACTTATGAAATAAAGTTGACGCAACGTTTGACTTACGTCAACTATAACCTATTCAAGCGATAGTTTTTCGAATCATTGAATAGGCTTTGCTCTGATGACCGATACCCCAATGACCATTCGCGAAATGAGCGATGCGTTCCAAATCACGCCCAGAACCTTGCGGTTTTATGAAGCAAAAGAGCTTTTATTTCCGGTGCGAGAGGGCCAAAAACGTCTGTTCACCAAACGTGACCGCGCCCGACTCAAGCTGATATTGCGCGGAAAAAGATTTGGGTTTTCGCTCGAAGAAATCCGCCAGCTGCTTGAAATGTACGACGTGAGCGATCCTGAGCAAACCCAGCTAAAAGAAACCTATGCTATTGCCCAAAAGCACCTTCAAGAGCTGAAAAACAAACGCGATGAACTGGATGAAGTCATCGCCGATTTTGAAGACCAGATCAAATGGGGCGAAAGCATACTGCGCGCCTCAGGGTCAATACAAAACGCCGCCGAATAACAATTTTAGATAACAGAGAAGACAATGCCTGATTATACTGCCCCGACCAAAGACATGCTATTTGTGCTGAACGATGTGTTGAAAATTAGCACCCTTGATATTCCTGGATACGACGAACTTGAGGCCGATTTCACCGCCGCTGTGCTCAATGAATGCGGCAAGCTGACCTCAGAGGTTCTGGCCCCGCTCAATGCCATTGGTGATCAAGAAGGCTGCCGGCTGGAAAATGGCGTGGTGCGCACGCCAACAGGGTTTAAGGATGCTTTTGAGCAGGTCAAAGCCGGGGGCTGGGCCGGACTGGATTGCGACCCCGAATATGGCGGACAAAACATGCCCTATATCATGGCCACGGCTGCCAGCGAAATGTTCGGCTCGGCCAATATGGCCTTTAGCATGTATCAGGGCCTGACCCATGGCGCCTACTCTGCGATATACGCCCATGGATCCGCAGAGCAAAAGGCAACCTATCTGCCAAAAATGGTCAGCTGTGAATGGACCGGCACGATGAATTTGACCGAGCCGCATTGCGGCACGGATCTGGGCCTAATGCGCACCAAGGCCGAGCCACAAGAAAATGGCAGCTACGCTATCACCGGGCAAAAGATTTTCATTTCTGCCGGCGACCATGACATGGCCGACAATATCATCCATCTGGTGCTGGCTAAAATTCCGGACGGACCAAAAGGGATCAAGGGTGTTTCCCTGTTTATTGTGCCAAAATTTTTGGTGAACGAAGACGGCAGCTTGGGCCAGCGCAATAATCTGTCCGTGGGCAAGCTCGAAGAAAAGATGGGCATTCACGGCAATTCCACTTGCGTGATGAACTATGATGGTGCCACTGGTTATCTGGTGGGCGACGCGCATAAAGGCATGCGCGCGATGTTTACCATGATGAATGAGGCCCGGCTTGGGGTTGGGGTGCAAGGCTATGCGCAGGCCGAAGTGGCCTATCAAAACGCGCTGGCCTATGCCAAAGACCGGCTTCAGGGCCGCGATATCACAGGCATCAAAAATCCTGATGGCCCGGCTGATCCCTTGATCGTTCACCCCGACATCCGCCGCAACCTGATGGAGCAGAAAAGCTTTGTGGAAGGCGCGCGGGCCTTTACCTATTGGGGCGCGAATCTAATCGACACGGCGCACCGCAAAAATGACCAAGACGCAGATGGTCTGGTCAGCCTTCTTACGCCCGTCATCAAAGGCTTTTTAAGCGATAAGGGCTTTGATATGTGCGTTCAGGCACAGCAAGTTTACGGCGGCCATGGCTATATCGAAGAATGGGGCATGTCACAGTTTGCCCGCGATGCGCGCATTGCGATGATCTATGAAGGCGCCAATGGCATTCAGGCGCTTGATCTGGTCGGCCGCAAAATGGCTCAGGATGGTGGCAAGCACGTGATGGCCTTTTTTGCAGTTATCATGTCTTTTATCGGCGAAAGCAAAGAGCTTGGCGATGATTTCGAGACCGCTTTTCTAAACCCTTTGAAGGCGGCGAGCAAAGATCTGCAGGCGGCAGCGACGTATTTTGCCCAAAATGGCATCAAAAATCCGAACAACGCGCTCGCGGGCTCTTATGACTTCATGCATATGTTTGGCCATGTCTGTCTTGGCCTGATGTGGGCAAAAATGGCCAAAGCCAGCCATATTGCGCTGCGGGACGGCACAGATGACGCCGCGTTCCATGAGACAAAGATCGCAACAGGGCGGTACTATATGGCGCGGCAACTGCCGGCCACCGCTTTGCATCTGTCGCGGATACAATCGGGCGCAGATCCGGTGATGGCCTTGGACGCAGCTAACTTTTGACCTTTGAAGGGGCAATTCTATGGGAGTGATGCATTCCAACTGGATGACCGACGAGCATCAGATGCTCGCGGATATGACGGCTAAGTTTATTACCGAAGAGTGGTCGCCGCAGTTTGAACGCTGGCGCAAACAGGGTGAAATGGATCGCAGCACTTGGAAGCAAGCTGGCGAACTGGGTTTGCTTTGCCCCTCAATTCCCGAAGAATACGGCGGCCCGGGCGGCGATTTCGGCCATGAAGCAGCGATTTTGATCGAAGGCAGCCGGGCTAATTTGGCCAGCTGGGGCCAAGGCATACATTCCGGCATCGTGGCGCATTATATTTTGGCATACGGCACCGAGGACCAGAAAAAGCGGCTGCTGCCCAAAATGATCAGCGGCGAGCTGGTTGGTGCCTTGGCCATGACCGAGCCTTCTGCAGGCTCTGATGTTCAATCGATCAAAACCAAAGCCGTGCTTGATGGAAATGCCTATCGTCTGAGCGGCCAGAAGACCTTCATCACCAACGGGCAGCATGCCAATCTGATCTTGGTTGCCGCCAAAACCAATCCAGACGAAAAAGCCAAAGGCGTGTCTTTGGTGATTTTGGAAACAGATGACGCGGACAGGTTTAGCCGCGGCCGTAATCTCGAGAAAATCGGGATGAAATCTGCTGATACATCTGAGCTGTTCTTCGACAATATCGAAATTGCACCTAAAAACATTCTGGGCGGCGAAGAGGGCAAAGGCTTTTACCAGATGATGCAGCAATTGCCCCAGGAAAGGCTGATCATCGGCTGCGGCGCGGTGGGCGCCATGGAAGGCGCAGTGGAGCGCACCATCGCATATTGCAAAGAAAGACAGGCCTTTGGTGGGCCGATCCTGCAGTTTCAAAACACCAAGTTCAAACTGGCCGAATGCAAAACGAAAACCACCGTTGCCCGAGCCTTTTTGACATTTGTATCGAAGAACACCTGCGCGGAGAGCTCACGGTCGACAAAGCCGCCATGTGCAAATACTGGCTGACAGATACGCAGGGCGAAGTTCTAGATGACTGCCTGCAACTTCATGGCGGCTATGGGTTTATGCAGGAATATGCCATTGCCGAGATGTGGACAGATGCGCGGGTACAGAGGATCTATGGGGGAACCAATGACATCATGAAGGAGCTGATTGCGCGCAATCTTTAAACGCGTTGCTTGTGGCATGCCTCCGGCGGGAGTATTTGAGCAAAGAAAAAATGCGTGCCCGCCTTTGTGTCTAAGACCGCCAGCGAGCACGACTTTTCCTTCGGCGCCCATCGGCTCTCCAGCCTGTTGCGCGCGCCCAAGATGCAGCAAAGAGTTTAACAAGGCCTAAAGGACACAGATTTTTTCTTTGAAGAAATACTCAAAATTGAAACCGCAGCAATGCAAGGGAAGGTAAGGAATTAAAAATATGGGCATGAAACTTTACTGCTTTGGGGAAAGCGGCCACAGCTATAAGGCAGCACTGGCGCTAGAACTGGCTGGCTGTGACTGGGCGCCGGTGTTTGTTGATTTTTTTGCCCGGGAAACCCGCAGCGATGCCTACCGTGCAGACATAAACATCATGGGCGAGGTGCCGGTTTTGGTGGACGGCGACCTCACGCTCACGCAATCCGGCCGCATTCAGGCCTATATTGCGGAAATAACCGGACAGCATGGCGGCGTGACGGACGCAGAAAAAGGAGAGGTCTTACGCTGGACCTTGTGGGATAATTCCAAGTTCTCCACGTCCATCGGAATAACCCGCTTTCTTATGAACTTTATCCCTGAAGCAAAGAGGCCGCAGCAGGTAATCGAGTTCAATCAGGCGCGCCTTAAGGCAAGCTATAAAATTCTCAATGCAGCACTTGAAGGGCGGGATTTTCTGGTGGGGGAGGCAATTACCCACGCAGATATGACCTGTTGCGGATACCTTTATTATCCCGAGCCCTTTGGCTTCGATCGAAGTGCTTGGCCCAACATCGACCGTTGGCTCACGAATATTTCATCAACACCGGGCTGGAAGGCCCCTTATGATTTAATGCCCGGCAGCCCTGCTGACCGCACCTAAAGGAGAAAGAAATGACCGATGTTTATATTTATGACGCTGTGCGTACCCCGCGCGGCAAGGGGCGCAAAGACGGCAGCCTGCATGAGGTTACAGCCCTAAAGCTGTCGACCATATCGCTGAACGCGATCAAAGCCCGCAACAATCTAGACGGGCATGCGGTCGAAGACGTGATCTGGGGCAATGTCACCCAGGTGGGCGAGCAAGGCGCCTGTCTGGCGCGCTCGGCGGTTCTGGCCTCTGAGCTAGACGAATCCATTCCGGGTCTGGCCATCAACCGGTTCTGCGCTTCAGGGCTTGAGGCGGCAAACTTGGCCGCCAATCAGGTGCGCGGCGGCGCGGGGGATGCCTATATCGCTGGCGGCGTGGAAAGCATGAGCCGCGTGCCCATGGGAAGCGACGGCGGCGCTGTTGCTGTAGATCCTTCATTCACCTTTGATCAGTATTTTGTGCCCCAAGGCATCGGCGCAGATATCATTGCCACCGAGTTTGGCTTTGGCCGTGATGCGGCCGATGCGCTTGCGGTGGAAAGCCAAAAGCGGGCCAAAGCCGCTTGGGATGACAACCGCTTTGCCAACTCCATCGTGCCGGTCGCAGATGTGAACGGGCTGACCATTTTGGATCATGATGAATACATGCGTCCGGGCACTGATATGCAGTCGCTTGGCGCGCTAAAGCCATCGTTTAAGGATCAGGGCGAGGTGATGCCCGGGTTTGATAAGATCGCGCTGATGAAATACCCCCATCTTGAGCGTATCGAGCATATCCACCACGCGGGCAACAGTTCGGGCATTGTGGACGGATCTGCCGCCCTTTTAATTGGCAATAAGGAATTTGGCGAAAAATACGGTCTTAAGCCGCGCGCTAAAGTACGCTCGACCGCGAAAATAGGCACTGATCCGACCATCATGCTGACAGGTCCAGTTCCGGTGACGGAAAAAATCCTGCGCGAAAGCGGGATGGAAATTGGCGATATTGACCTTTTCGAAGTGAATGAGGCTTTTGCCAGTGTGGTGATGCGCTTTGAGCAAGCCTTTGACGTGGATCATGACAAAGTGAACGTCAACGGGGGCTCTATTGCCATGGGGCACCCGCTGGGCGCCACTGGCGCGATGATCCTTGGCACATTGCTGGATGAGCTTGAGCGCAGCGACAAAGAAACCGGTCTTGCCACGCTGTGCATCGGCTCGGGCATGGGCGCTGCAACAATTATTGAACGGGTTTAGGATTGTAAAATGACTGATTTCACAATGAGCAAAGATGCCGAAGGCATCGCAACGATTGTCTGGGATTGCGCAGGCAAATCCATGAATGTGATGAATTTCGACGCCATGATGCTGCTGGACAGCATGATTGATGATGTCTTGGCCGACGCGGCCGTCAAAGGCGTCATTATCACCAGCGGCAAGAAAGATTTTGCTGGCGGCATGGATTTAAATGTTCTGGCCGATCTTAAAAACGCCTCGGGCAAAGAACCGGCGCAGGGGCTCTTTGATGGCATTATGTCCATGCACCACGCCCTGCGTAAAATTGAACGCGCGGGGATGGACGCCAAAACCAACAAGGGCGGCAAGCCGATTGCGGCGGTTCTGCCGGGCACGGCCATGGGCATTGGGCTTGAGCTGCCGATGGCAACGCACCGTGTCTTTGCTGCGGATAACCCAAAGGCAAAGATCGGCTTTCCCGAAATCCTCGTCGGTCTGTTTCCCGGTGCGGGCGGCACAACGCGGCTTGTGCGCAAACTGGGCGCTATGGGCGCATCGCCGTACCTTTTGGAAGGCAAATCAGTGGCACCAGCCAAGGCAAAATCAGCCGGTCTTATTGACGAGGTCAGCGCGGATCCAATGGCCGATGCAATGGCCTGGGTGCTGAGCGCCAGTGATGCAGATCTGGTTAAACCATGGGATGCCAAGGGCTATAAAATGCCCGGCGGCGCGCCCTATCACCCCTCGGGCTTTATGACCTTTATTGGCGCCTCTGCCATGGTCAACGGCAAAACCCAAGGCGCGTTTCCTGCTGCCAAAGCCATGCTCAGCGCCATTTATGAAGGCGCGCAAGTGCCGTTTGACACAGCCCTAAAGATCGAAGCGCGCTGGTTCACCAATATTTTGATGAACCCTTCATCGGCGGCCATGATCCGCAGTCTTTTCCTCAACAAACAAGCGTTGGAAAAAGGCGCTGTACGGCCCACGGGTATCGCGGATCAAAGCGTCAAGAAAGTCGGCGTTTTGGGCGCTGGTATGATGGGGGCCGGCATTGCGCTGGTTTCTGCGCAGGCGGGTATGGACGTTGTGCTGATCGACCAAAAGCAAGAGGCTGCAGACAAAGGCAAAGCCTATAGTGCGGCCTATATGGACAAGGGTATCAAACGCGGCAAAGCCACACCCGAGAAAAAGGAAGCGCTGCTGGACCGTATTACCGCCACAACCGATTATGACGCGTTGAAAGACGCCGATTTAATCATCGAAGCGGTGTTTGAAGACCCCGCTATCAAGGCCACAGTGACCAAAGCGGTTGAGGCCGTGATCCCCGAGGATTGCATATTTGCTTCAAACACCTCGACCTTGCCCATCACCGAATTGGCCAAAGCCAGCGTGCGGCCTGATCAGTTCATCGGCATTCACTTTTTCTCACCGGTGGAACGTATGATGCTGGTCGAGATCATCAAAGGCAAAGAAACTGGCGACCGCGCGGTGGCCAAAGCGCTGGATTATGTGCGCCAGATCCGCAAAACCCCGATTGTGGTCAATGATGCGCGGTTCTTCTATGCCAACCGCTGCATTATCCCCTATATCAACGAGGGCATGCGAATGGTGGCCGAAGGCCTGGCGCCGGCACTGATCGACAATGCAGCACGGATGCTTGGTTTTCCGGTCGGCCCGCTGCAACTGGTTGATGAAACCTCGATTGATCTTGGGGCCAAGATTGCCCGCGCCACCAAAGCCGCGATGGGCAATGCCTATCCTGACGGCGCCGTGGATGAGGTGGTCTTCTGGATGGAAGATCAGGGCCGCATCGGACGCAAAGCCAAAGCCGGTTTTTTCAAATATGACGACAGCGGCAAACGGCTTGGCTATTGGGAAGGGCTTGGCGATAAGTTCGAACGCCTAGAAGATCAGCCAGAATTGACCGAGGTGCAGCACCGGCTGATGTTCGCCCAAGTGCTTGAGGCGGTGCGCGCGTTGGAAGAAGGCGTCTTGATGGATATCCGCGAAGGCGATGTGGGCGCCATCCTTGGCTGGGGCTTTGCGCCATGGTCGGGCGGGCCTTTAAGCTGGCTTGATATTTTAGGCACGCCCTATGCCGCCGAGCGCTGCGATGAGCTGCAAGCAGCCTATGGTGATCGGTTTGCCTGCCCACCGCTGCTGCGTGAAATGGCCGAAAAAGGCCAAAGCTTCTATGGCCGGTTTGACGCCAAATCAGAAGCTGCCTAATCTGGTTTAAACCGCTCCGAAAAGCCCGCCCTATGGCTGGGCTTTTCGGGACAAAAGGCGCGGTTTGGGCTAAAGCGCGCTAGCCAAAACGGTATCCAAATCGGCTGATATCTGCGGCACAAAAATGGGCAACAAGCTCTGCCATCTCATCACTATAGTGCCTGCGGTACTCAGCCGTCCGCGCCGACCGGTTTTCATGCGGCAAGGGCCGCAAC
>CABZJG010000046.1 GCA_902525995.1 Paracoccaceae bacterium
CGCCGCCAAGGGCCCGTGTTGGCTTCGTGATCTTGGTTGGTCACAACTATTGCCTCGCCTGGCTGCATCCATTGACCAAAAGCTTGTGCCAGAACATAGGTGTTTTGCGTGGTTGACGGCCCGAAACTCAATTCATCGGTTTCAACCCCCATGAGCGCCGCAAGACGCGTGCGCGCTTCATCCATTTCAGCCCCGCCCAATTGAGCGGGTTCATAGGGACCATAGGCTTGAACTTTGCGCTGCGTGTAAAACCGATACAGACGATCGATGACCTGACGGCAGGTATAAGAGCCACCTGCATTTTCAAAAAACGCCAGCCCTTCCAGTTTGCTTTGCTCAAAAGCCGGAAAATTACTGCGTACGAAATCAATATCCAAACCCATCTCGTTCCCTTTTCTTATCTGAACTCACGTAACGATGATGGGATCAGATTTACAAGCAATTTCTTGGCGCTTGCGCCGTTCACACGGCTCTGTTTCAACGCGGCACGCCCCCCCAAGGTGAAATCGGCGCTAGAATGAAAAAAGACCCCCGAAAGGGTCTTTTATAGATTATGAGCCCGAAGCGTTTAGGACTTACCCTGCCCGGTTTCTGTGGCGTTGACCAAACAGGCCATATTGCCATAGGGATGCTTGTTTTCATACATCAGCTGATGGGCATGACCGATTTCATCGAAGCTATAGGTTTCGGACAAACACGGATCAACCTTGCCAGCCAGCAAAAGTTCATTCACGGCCTCGGATTGCTCATCATTGGCCAGATGCGAGCCTTGGAAACGCTTTTGCATCATCCAGTGATAGCGCAAATCCATCGTGATATTGTAGCCGGTTGTCCCGGCACAAATCACCACCATGCCGCCCGTATCACAAATAAAGCCCGAGGTTGCGAGCGTGGCTTCACCCGGGTGCTCGAAAACAATTTTTGGGTTTTTACGCTCGCCAAGGATATCCCAGATCGCTTTGCCAAAAGCGCGCGCGCCCTTGATAAAACCGCCATATTCAGGGGATGTCGTATCCGGCATTGGCCCCCAATGATCAAAATCATTGCGGTTTATGACCCCAACAGCGCCTTTGTCCATACAGAACTGCCGCTTGTCTTCGTCAGAGATGACCGCAATCGGCTTGCCGCCCAGCGCCGAAACAATCTGCAAGGCCATCGCCCCAAGACCGCCAGCTGCGCCCCAAACCAGCACAACATCACCTTCTTCTACCGTGTGAGGCGCCCAGCCCATCAACTGACGATAGGCCGTTGATGCGCAAAGCATATAACAGCCGGCTTCCTCCCAGCTTAAGTGCTTTGGCTTTTTCTTAATCTGATGCGATTGGGCTTTGGCAAACTGACAGTAAGAACCGTAGTTGGTTTGATAGCCCCAAATGCGAACGCTGGGCGCGAGCATTGGATCTTTGCCGGACAAAACCCATGCATCATCGGGTTCCCACCATCCTGAGTGGACCACCACCTCATCGCCGATTTTGACATCGGAAACCGCGTCTCCAACGGCCCACACAATGCCCGATGCATCAGATCCGCCGGCATGAAAATCTTCCGGCTCACCCTTTTTCTGGCGATCTTTGATGACATCCACAGGATAGCCAAGTGCGGCCCATACATTGTTGTAGTTAACCCCTGTTGCCATCACATAGACAAGCACATCCTTAGGACCAACTTTGGGTGTGTCGATCACCTCGCGCTGCCAGGCATCAATCGGATCACCGAACCGATCTTGACGCACCAAAAAAGCATGCATCTTTTCGGGAACTTCCCCGAGCGGCGGCATTTCACCGAGGTCATAAAGCTGTTTCGTTGTCATATCTTTCTCCTTCGACTTAAATCCAGAATTTCTCTTGTACTGTAGCTGAGCGCACTTCTGCGCCGGTATCCACGTGCAATACAGTGCCAGGTTCCCAATGCTCGCGGTGAATCATGCCAATCGAGACATTGGTATTGAAATCGGGGGACCACACGGCCGATGCAATCAAACCAACTTGCTTTTCGTCGGCATAAACATCCCAGCCCGAGGCATTATGGGGCAAATCCCCCGACCCATCGATTGCAAGGGGCCGTAGAATTTGGTTCGGGCCCTGCGTCTTTTGTTCCTCGATCACGGATTTGCCAATGTAATCCTCGGGCGAGTTGCAAAACCGTGCCAACCCCGCCTCAACGGGCGTATTTTCACGGCGCATGTCAGAGCCATAGCTTAAAAGACCACCCTCGATCCGTTCGATGAGATTTGGACATCCCGCCCGCACATTGAGATCTTCGCCGGCATCGAACAACCGGCTCCACAGCGGCATTCCGTACTCGGCCCCATCGACGTAAATCTCAAATCCGCCCTGTTTAGACCAGCCCGAGCGCGCGACCACAAATTTGGTGTCCTCAAATGCAAGGCGTTTATAGCGGAAAAACTTGATGTCCCGCACCACATCACCAAAGACGCGCGTCATCAGCTCATCGGCTTTTGGACCTTGAACCGCCAAAGGCGATACATCCGGCTCGACAACTTCAACATCCAACCCCTGCCCCACGGCAAGGCCCAGCGCCCACTGCAGCAGATCACCGTCCGCAATGGACATCCAATAGTGATCATCAGCGATCTTGATCAGGACAGGATCATTAAGCATCCCACCATCATGATCACAAATCGGCGCATAATAGCATTGGTCATCTGCCATTTTATCCATATCGCGCGGGCTCATTTGGCGCATCAGTTTAAGCGCATCCGGGCCTTTGACGCTGACTTGCCTTTCAACGGACACATCCCAGACCTGCACATGCTCTTTAAGGTGCCGGTAATCTGCCTCATAGCTTTCAAAATAGCTGGGCAGCAGCATGTGGTTGTAAACAGTATAGGCTTTTACCCCTGCGGCCTGAACACCAGGCGTAAAGGGCGTACCGCGCACGCGGCGTGAGGGAACCACCCCAGCCATTTAGTTCGGACCGTGCCAGTTGATCTGGCAAATTTCAGCCGATCTTCCATCAAAATCCCACACGCGACCAAAGGCGCGCACCCGGCCTTTGGTTGCAGTGCCTACGGTGATATCGGGGCCCATCCAATACTCGGTATTGGTGACGACAATATCTTCGCCTTTGTGGCCGGGCACAGGCACAATTTCGCCCTGGATTTTCTTGCCAACCATCAACCGTCTGGCGTTGCCCTCGGTTGTAAATTCAACGGGCACCCGTTCTGCACCCAAAAATTCTCCGACCAAGACCTTGAAAAGACCCGTTGTTCCCCGGGCTTGGCCAGTGAAAATCTTCAGCAGACCATCATAGGCCTCATGGCTGGCGCGCTCGTCAATATAGGCGGCCGCTTTCCAGTTGCCGCGGGCCATAAGACCGGGAATTTCAAGGACCAAACCAACATTGAGACCACTGAGATCTTCGTTGCCATAATGGCCTTCATCAATGCGGATCCCGGCCCATGCCTGACAATAACCCTCGGTCGGGGCGTGTTTGCCCAGTGACACAACGCAGGGGCAAAAAATTGTACAGTTGCAATTTAGGATCAACTCACCTTTCACCGACCATGGCGTTAGCCCAGGGTCGGTTTTTTTGGCCGACGGATGGCGGCTATCAATTTTAGCCGACACTTCAAGACGATCACTTGCCATCTATTTTCTCCCTTAGATGAACGCGCTAAACGCAAGACTGGCTGCACTTAGCAGCAATATAATGCCCAAAGGTCGGGTGATATACCGACCGATATCAGGCAGTTTTTCCAAAACCATAATCATAGTGGCCAAACCCATAAAGGCCAAATTCATCACGCCGCCCACAAAAGCCAGAAGCATTAATGCCCAGCAGCAGCCCAGGCACACCAGCCCAAGCCGCAGACCATTGCGCCACGGGCCTTCTTCGAAATGCCCCATGAAAAAGGTCAAAGGCTGGCGGCACTTGCTTAAGCAGGCCTCTTTTATCGGCGAAAACTGGTAAGCGCCCGCGAGCCCAAGCAACACTGCTGAAAAGAGCGCAGATTGACTATCGCCAACAGCATTGAGCAGGCCCACATTAAAGAGCCACATTTGCAAAAGCGCTGCCAAAGCCGAGTACCCCGCCCAAACCGCAACATAGCCTGCCACAAGAGCGGCAAAGTTGGTTTGGGTTTGCCGTCCGATATCTTCATAGGTGGCGAAAGCAGGCAAAGCGGTTGGCGCCATCATCGCGCCAGACATCAGCATCCACATAGCAAACACCCGCGCCAAACCGGCCGCATCCGGCGTAACAACACAAAGCGATGTCCAGAAGTCAGTTCCGTATATCCGCGCTGCAATGCGCAAATCTGAGGGTATCGACATCGCGAACAGCGCCAGCCATGCCGCAAGGATTGCTGCAAACAGCACAATCCAATGCATCGCCCCCATCGCGCGTATCCGATCTGACACCATCGTCGTTTTCCTCGAATCAATCCTTGCTTTTTAAATGTCAGACTTTTAAATGTCTGACAAATGAAAATTAACCAAAAGTCTGACAAATGAAAATCAACCCGAATGACGCAGCGGACTTATCGGCGCAAATTGCCGAGGCCATCCGAGACGCCATTATAAACGGTCAGTTGATCGTTGATGAACGCTTGCCCTCCGAGGCCGAATTGGCCGAACAATTTGATGTGTCCCGCTCGACAGTACGCGAAGCATTAAAACGCCTTGCCGCGCAATCGTTAATCCGCACCCAGCGCGGCTCGGGCGGCGGCGCTTTTGTGAACCGTATTAGCTTTGAAGAAGCGCACGGACAGCAAATCACCACATCGACGTTGCTTTTATCTATGAATGCCGTCAGCTTTGATGTCGCGTGCGATGCACGTTTCGCCATGGAGCAGGCGTGCGCACCGTTTGCGGCCGAGCACCGCAATGCCGATCATCTGGCCACTATGCGGGCTGAAATTCATCGCCAAAGCCAACCCGGGCTAAGCGACGAAAGCTGGTGCGCCTCAGATGTGGCCTTTCACCGTGCGCTTGTTGATGCCGCAGATAATCCGGTTCTGTCCTATCAATTGGCCGGCGCTGTTGAGGCCATGCAGCCTTTGATGAATATGATTACTTTTACCGCCCGCAGCCGCGAGCGGATCATAGAGCTGCACACGGATATTACCGATGCCCTTGAAGCCCACGACAGCGCATCAATCGAAAAATCACTTATCGATCTTAGCACCTATACGAAAACCCTAGGCGATGATGTTATCGCGGCCAAACAAAAGGCAAGTCAGACCTAAGTCTGGATGCGGAAGTGATCTATTTCGGGGTAATTTTTTTGAGCACTGCGCCCGGGCCATGTGCGAACCAAATGGTCTTTGACAATCAAACGCGTGGGAGTAGACCCGCCCTTTTTGGTTTTGCTGTTGTTTATCGCTTAGGGTTGTGCGCAGTCTGATACCATGACCATTGATGAGATTCACCAAAAATACCGCCAAGGCGATACAACCGCCGCTGCGCTAACGCAAAGCTATATCGATCGTATTCACCGCCTAAATCCTAAATTTAAAGCTGTCCTAAAGCTTGAGCCCACCGCGCTTGAACAAGCCCAAAAGATCGACCTCGCCTTTTCAAAAGGCATCTGGCGCGGCCCGCTGCACGGTATTACTGTGCTGATCAAAGACAATATCGAAACCAAAGGCGCGCTGCCCACAACCGCGGGATCGCTGGCGCTTATGGACAATGTAAGGCGCAAAGACGCCACCGTGGTGGCAAAACTGCGCCGCGCCGGGGCAATCATCCTTGGGAAAACCAACCTAAGCGAATGGGCGAATTTTCGTGATCCGAAATCCTCATCGGGTTGGAGCGCGCTTGGCGGGCAAACCGGCAATGCCCATGATGCCGCCCGAACGCCGAGCGGATCAAGTTCCGGCTCGGCTGTTGCGGTTGCGCTCAACCTTGCCCCGATCGCTTTGGGCACGGAAACCGATGGCTCGATTATCAGCCCGGCCGCCAGCAATGGGATTTATGGCATCAAGCCATCGCGCGGGGTGGTTTCACGAACAGGGGTTATTCCTTTGGCCGAAAGCCAGGATACCGTGGGACCGATGGCGCAAAGCCTTAGCGATGCGCTAAAGGTTCTTGACGTGATCTCGGGCCGTGATCCCAAAGATGATGTCAGCATAAGAAAACCTAAAATGCCACAATCCGGCAGGCCCGTTGCTGTTAAAGGATTGCGCATTGGAACGATGGATTTGACTGGATTTTGCGCCCCCACCCGCACGCTTTTTGAGCGCAGCCTAAAGCAGCTTAATAACGCCGGAGGGGTGATTATACCAGTACAGCATTCCCAAAAAGTGCTAAAACAGATCGAACAAATGCGGCAAAGCGAGTTTTTCATTCTGCTCTATGAATTAAAAAGGGACCTTGATCGCTATCTGTCCAAAACACCTGCAAAAGTTGCCGCCCGATCGCTCGCGCAGCTGATTGCGTTTAATGCAGCCCGCCCATCACAAGAAATGCCATATTTTCAACAGGGTTTTTTTGAACAATCCCAGGCCTTGGATATCCAAAAGCTAAAACCAAAATACCAAAAGCTGCGCAAAGACTACCGCGTGCAGGCAAAAGCGGCGATCGAAGCGCTGTATCAAACCCATCAGCTTGATATCTTAATTACGCCCAGCAATGTACCGCCTGCAAAGATTGATCATGTAAATGGCGACACGCGGGGCGGCAGTGCAGATACCAGCCTGCCCGCAATTGCCGGAAGCGCCCATATGACACTGCCCTTGGGCAGCCTGCGCGGATTGCCGGTTGGGCTGTCGCTGATTGCCAATATCGGGTATGATGCAAAAGCCTTTCGCATAACGCAGGCGATCGATGCTGTGTTGTCACAGGCCGATTAAAATCCAGCAATTTGTTTTAAGAAATCATTATTGCCCTTCAAACCGGCTCTGAAATCACCTATGCTTGCTGTGTTCGCAAGAACTATGGACATAAACGCGCTCGTAATAAGCGGATCGGACCCGGGGGCGGTACCCGGCGGCTCCACCAACACCCGTTCATTTGGCGGCTTTGGGGCCGAAATAGGATCGACGAACGTCTAAAGGGGTTAGCTTTGTCTCGGCGAGATACCACCGTATCGGTTCAAAAAGTACAATTGCAAATGACAATCGTGCTCCAATGGCGATGGCTGCGTAAGCAACCGGAGTTATTGAAACTTTAAGCCCTGTCGCCTAGCCGCGTCAGGCGGGGTTACGGAGGTTCCTGGCAACAGAATACCTCCACTTTCCATAGGTTGATTGCTTTGCCCTAGCTGCCAAGGCGGCTACTCTCTTTCAAAGCCGACTGCCAAGGCATGATCCGTCTCGCAAGTGTCCCCCGAGCAGCACTCAAAGATATTGGACTTACAGACCGTGCATTGCTCATGCCCGTGAACCACCACTGTTTTCAGGGGTGAATGGCACCTTGGGCAGCGCTGCTGGTATGGGTTCGCTGGGTTCAGGGGATTGTTCATGGCAGCACCGGATGTTGAACGTCACGCGACAAATTTAATCCCTCCATGGTCCATAATTCCGATGGTTCCCGGTAAGGCCGCTGACATGCACATGGTCATGGGCCCTGTAGCAGGCCGTAACAACAAATTCGTTTAGACCTTTTGATGCCAAGGCATCGTGAATATCCTGCTCGTCTTCTGCTTCCCAATGGCAGAAAAAGAAATCATCGTTGCCCACCCAATAGCCAAGGCATTTGGCGTTCTCAAAAGTCCAATCCTGCGACCATTCGATATCTGTCTGCCAATCTTCGCGCGGCGGCGGCATCAAAAACTGCTTTTTCACCTCGTCTGAAAGGTATGTATGAATTGCGAGAAATTGTTTTCTAGCCATCAGAATACTCACTCTTTCAATTGAAGCTCTTTGGAAAACCCTATTTAAAATCAATCCATAACGCAACGTTTGCGCATTTCGCAGTCAAAAGTGCCAAAGCCTAGCTGTGCAAGAAGAAAGGTATTTTGATTTCCTTACGCATCGGCAAACTGCCTCAAACAGCGCTGGGCATGCGCATTCAACCAGAAAGACAGCTTTAAGATTTGGACCAATGCTATGCTTTATATTCGCTAAAAAGACGTAATTGCCTCTTTTGTTTCAGTCAGAAAACTTTATGCTGTCCTTATAGCAAGGGACGACATAAATGACGGACACTCTGGACTACGGAAATATTATGAATCATGCAATGCGTGTATTTGTGAGGGATGTCCTACAGCAAGTGGCAGATCACGGGTTGCCCGGAGAGCATCATTTTTTCATCACGGTTGACACCCAACACCCGGATGTCGAACTCGCCGAATGGCTGATCATGCGCTATCCTGATGAAATAACCATTGTGATGCAAAACTGGTTTGAAAATCTGGATGTGCAAGACGACGGCTTTTACGTGACGCTCAACTTCGGCGACACCCCAGAGCCGCTTTATATTCCCTATGCGGCCATCATTACCTTTGTCGATCCTTCGGTTGAATTTGGTGTGCGATTTGAAAAAATCGAAGCGCCAGAAGATGACAAACCATCCCTGGCCCCTGTTGAAACAGAGCCCGAGGCCACAGCTGCGCAACACGAAGGGGACGCCGAAGTGGTAAGCCTTGACAGCTTTCGCAAGTAACTTTCTGTACCCGGCTTTTTGTTGTGCTGTTTTAAAACACTGCGCCTATTGATCGGCAATTGATCGAGAAACGGGTAAAAATTAACATTGCCTGCCCCTGTCAGCTTTTATACATGTCCTGCATAAGCTTGAAAACCCGGAGTACATGATGTCGCAAACCCGCACCGAAACCGATAGCTTTGGCCCTCTTGAGGTGCCGGCCGATAAATACTGGGGCGCACAAACCCAGCGCTCTATTTTAAATTTTCCAATTGGATGGGAACGCCAGCCGGTCTCGATCGTGCGTGCACTGGGGGTGATCAAGCAAGCCTGCGCACAGGCCAATTTAACCTTGGGCAAACTTGATGACGGCCGCGCAAACGCCATTATTCAGGCGGCCTCAGAAGTGGTTGAGGGTAAATTTGACGATAATTTTCCGCTTGTCGTCTGGCAAACCGGTTCGGGCACCCAGTCCAATATGAATGCCAATGAAGTGATCGCCAACCGCGCGATTGAAATTCTTGGCGGCGCCATCGGCAGCAAAGATCCGGTGCATCCCAATGATCACTGCAATATGGGGCAGTCTTCAAATGATACCTTCCCCACCGCCATGCACATTGCCACGGCCATGAGCGCACAAAGCGTGCTGCTGCCCGGTCTGGAAAAACTTCATGCCGGCCTCAATGAAAAAATCAAAGAGTTTGACGGCATCATTAAAATCGGCCGCACCCATACCCAGGACGCCACGCCGCTCACCCTGTCGCAGGAATTTTCCGGATATGCGCATCAGGTGGAAAAAGGCATCGAACGCATAAAACGGTCGCTGGGCGATATCTACGAGCTGGCCCAAGGCGGCACAGCTGTGGGCACCGGGCTGAACACCTCTGCGGGCTGGGACCAAATGGTTGCGCAGAATATGGCCGCCATTACCGGCCTGCCGTTTGTCACTGCGCCCAATAAATTTGAAGCGCTGGCGGCCCATGACGCCATGGTTGAAATCTCTGGTAGTTTGAAAACCGTCGCTGCAAGCCTGTTTAAAATCGCCAATGATATCCGGCTTTTAGGCTCCGGGCCGCGCTGCGGGCTCGGTGAATTGGTGCTGCCTGAAAATGAACCGGGCAGTTCGATCATGCCGGGCAAGGTCAACCCCACCCAATGTGAAGCTCTGACGCAGGTGTGCGCCCATGTCATCGGCAATGATGCCGCGGTGGGCTTTGCCGGATCACAAGGGCATTTTGAGCTGAATGTCTATAAACCAATGATGGCCTATAATGTTCTGCAGTCGATGCAGCTTATTGGGGATGCCTGCTCTGCCTTTACCGATAATCTGATAAGCGGGCTCAAGGCCGACGAAACGCGGATCGATAAACTGATGCGTGAAAGTCTGATGTTGGTCACAGCACTGGCGCCCCAGATCGGATATGACAACGCCACCACGGTTGCAAAAACGGCGCATAAAAACGGCACCACCCTGAAACAAGAGGCCATCGCCCTCGGGTTTGTGGACAGCGACACATTTGACAAGGTGGTGCGTCCTGAAAATATGGTGGGCCCCAAATAATGCCCCAGCCCGTCAATCTGAACCGGGCCCGAAAACAAAAAGCGCGCGCCGAAAAACAGGCCCGCGCCGCTGAAAATTCGGTCAAATTTGGCCTCTCTAAAGTCGAAAAGACCGCTGCAAAAAAACACCTCGAGGCCGAGAGTGTGCGCCTTGATCAGCACCGCCGCGATCCATGACCCTGCGGCCGCAAAAACGCTCTTTGACACTGCGGGGCCATCGCACCAGCGTGTCTTTAGAAGACCGTTTTTGGCTGGCGTTTCGCGCCATTGCAAAAGAAAAAAACCGCCCCATCAATGCTCTTGCCGCTGAAATAGATGCAGCGCGCGCATTGGATACAGGGCTGGCCTCGGCCATTCGCGACTATGTCTTGCAGCATTATATGGACAAAGACAGCCGCGCCTAAACTGGCTTTTTCTTTGCCCAAATACTCCCGCCGGAGGCGCGTTCTTTTTTCGTTTTATCAGGTGCCGATTTCACGTGCCTCAAACTGCAAATAAATACCGGATTTTGCACGCACGGTTAAATGGGCCACCGGCACAGGCGGCTCGCCTTCAACGCAGCTGATGTGAAAACTGCGCAGGATTTGCGAAAGAAAAAGCGGCCCCTCAATCATTGCAAAGCCAGCCCCGGGACAAACCCGCGCGCCGCTGGAAAACGGCAAAAATGCCTCCCGCAGGCAGGCCTTGCCATTTTCGGTGTGCCACCGGCCGGGATCAAAGCCATCGGGATTGTCCCACAATCTTTGGTGGCGATGCAAATGCCAGGGGCTTAGAACAATCGCGCTGCCCTTGGCGATTTTGCGATCCCTAAAACATTCGG
>CABZJG010000047.1 GCA_902525995.1 Paracoccaceae bacterium
GAGCATTTGGAAGTAATTATTATGACACCACAGCGCGTAACACTGATCACACTTGGCGTAGAAAATTTAACCCGTTCAAAGAAATTTTATGAGGCCATTGGGTGGACAGCGCATCGCCGCTCGCAAGACAGCATCGTCTTTTTTCAAATGAACGGGTTGGTTTTGGGGCTTTTTGGACTTGAGGCGCTGGCCGATGACCAAGGACGGCCCGGGGCCAAACTTGGAACGGGGGCGATGAGCCTTGCGATCAATTACGAAACGGAAGAAGCGGTTGATCAGGCTTTTTCAAATGCGATCAACGCAGGTGCCAAAAAGCTTAAACAGCCGCAAAAGGTGTTTTGGGGCGGTTATTCGGGCTACTACGCCGATCCAGATGATCATGTTTGGGAAATTGCAATGAACCCGTTTTGGCCATTGCAGTCAGATGGCGGGCTGACCTTGCCGGATGAGGACATTTAATTGCCGTCGTAGCCAACCATATGCTGCTCACCGCGTTCCCGCGCAAGACGAATTTGCTTTTGCCGCTCGCGAAAGCGGTCTTTGTCTGCTTCGCTGGTTTCATGCGCGCATTGGTGGCAGGCAACGCCGTGCTCGTATTCCGGACGCTCTTTGTCAGCGGGCAGGATCGGGCGGCGGCAGGCATAGCACAGCTGATGCGGCCCTTCCTTAAGCCCATGCCCGACGGAGACCCGCGCATCAAAGACGAAACACTCGCCATCCCATTTGCTGTCCGCCTGCGGCACTTCTTCAAGGTATTTAAGGATGCCGCCTTTCAGGTGGTAAACATCTTCTACCCCTTGCCCCAATAGGTAATTGGTGGATTTCTCGCAGCGAATACCGCCCGTGCAAAACATCGCGATGCGTTTGTTGTGAAATCGGTCTTTATTGTCTTCCCACCATTTGGGAAAATCGCGAAAAGATTTTGTTTGCGGATCTATTGCACCATCAAAAGTGCCGATCCCGACCTCATAATCATTACGAGTGTCGATGACGGCGACATCTGGCGCTGAAATCAACTCGTTCCAGTCTTGCGCTTCAACATAATGACCAACCCGTGCCTTAGGGTCCACATCGGGCTGCCCCATGGTTACGATTTCTTTTTTAAGCTTCACTTTCATCCGCGGAAACGGCGGCAAGCTCGCAGTGCTTTCTTTATGTTCAAGATCGCTGCACCCGGGCAGGCTGCGTAAATGGGTAAGAATGGCGTCAATCCCGTCTCGCGAACCAGAAATCGTGCCATTAATGCCCTCTTTCGCAATTAAAAGAGACCCGTAAATGCCAAGCGCTTCGCATTTTTCCTGCAATGGCCCCTGCAGGGCGGCAGGGTCCTCAAAGCGGGTGAAATGATAAAGCGCGGCAACGGTAAACATGGGCGCTGCATTACATTGAAAGCGCGCCAGAAAGCAAGGGCGCAGGATGCTTGTTATAACATTGGGCGCATTTGCCGTCCTTCAATAACAACCGGTACCAAAGGCCGGCCAAAGGCAGCGCCGCCATCTAGGTTAATCCGATTGCCGTAATGCGTCGGGGTATCAATAGGTGTATGCCCATGGATAACCAGATGGGCATGGGGGCCCTGATGCGCGTGAAACTCTTGCCGGATCCACAGCAGATCTGCCTCGGTTTGCTGATCTAATGCCACACCGGGGCGAATGCCTGCATGGACAAAAAGCTTATCATCAACCACATGTTTTATGTTCAGCGACTTTAGAAAATCAACATGGGCCTGAGGCACCTTTTCAAGTGCGTCTTTATGCACGTCGATCAGGTTGCGCCTGTCATGCACGTCCACTCCGTATGACGCCATTGTTTCACACCCCCCGAGGCGATCATGAAACCAGTGTAGCCCGACATAAAGACGCGGGTCATGATGCCTTGGGCTTTGCATAAACCATTCAAACATCCGGTCATGATTGCCCTTTAGGATGGTGAAATTGCGCCCTTCGGCGCAAAGCGAGATAAGCAATTCAATCACCTGCCGGCTGTCTGGCCCACGATCTACAAGATCACCAATAAACACAACAGCTGCGTCCTTGCCGCCATCTTTTTCAATCGCGATAAGCGCGGCCTCAAGCTGGGCCAACTGGCCATGGATATCACCCACGGCATAAATAGGATAAGAGGGTTCAGACATTAAAATAACTTTCTGTAAAACTTGGTCTTTCGGTACTGCAGCGGTAAGGCCTCCCCGTTTTTTTATACAAAGCCGTTCCGGCCTGTGGAAAAAGAGGATTTAATACCACTAAACCCTATAGTGTGTTTACAATTATATTTTCACCTATTACGGTCAGTGCATTAAAGCCCCACCGCGCTTTCGGTGTAAATTAGTTTTTGATTTTTGAAGGTATAAATAATGATATTTTGGCCAATTTTAGGTTTATTTGTGATCGCCGCGGGATATGTCATCCGCAATAACTTTGACTTCCCTGACAATAAAAACCTTGACGGCATGGTGAATATGGTCGGTTGGGGCGTTAAGGTTGCAGGGCTGCTGCTGTTTATAATTTCTACATTTAACGGCATGTTTTTTTACGCCGAGCCTGGCTTTAAATACCATGTCCGCACCATTTTAGGCGAAGAAAAAATGGTTTCGGATACTGGCTATAATATGCATTTGTTTGGGCGCTATAATGCATGGAAAAATGCAATGTCCGTACAGGCTATAAAAGGCGGTCAAGGCGATATCCGCGCAGAAACCGAAGACGTTACCACAAGCGCCAACTTGCCGCCAAAATCGCTGGTTTTTCTTGATCAGGTGGATGCGGTCGTCTCTGCCACTGCGCGGTTTGAGTTGCCGTCTGACGAAGAAGGGTTTTTGACAATGGCGCGGCTTTATCGCTCGCCAGAAAACCTGCTGCGCACGGAACTTGTTCCAGCGTTTGAGGAAACCTTAGGGGCAAATGCGGCATTGATGTCAGCAGAGGATTATTTTCAGGGCGGCAAAACCGAATTTAACAATGAGTTCGAGCGGCAATTGGCCGATGGCATTTATCTGGTTAAACGGATTGAAAAACGCGTCAAAGTCGAAAGCGGTCGCGCCGGCACCGCCAATGTAGCGCTGGGTGAAAATCAAGAGCAATTCGGCGATGAATTCAAAACCATTTTTCTTGTGGAAAAACTGCTTGATGAGACCGGACAGCCAAAACGCAAAAGACAAGCCTTTGAAAAATTTGGCATCAGTGTGACCTCGGCGCGGGTGACAGATGTGCGGCCGAATACCAAATTTCAGGAACGTATGGGCCTGCGGCAACAAGCAGCTGCGGACCGTGCTATCGCCCGCGAACAAAGGGTGCAAGAAGAAGAGCAGCGCCTGCTGGCCATCACTCGCGGCGAACGCGAAGTGGCAGAGCGCCAAGCGGCCGCGAAAGTAGAGCAAATTCAAAAAACAACCGAAGCCGAGACCGAAAAACAACTGGCAATCACAGCCGCCGAACGAGAGAGGGAATCGGCGCGTATCAGGCAAGAGCGCGCACAGATTTTATTGGAAACCGCCCGCATTGACGCACAAGCAAAACAAGTCAGCGCTGATGCCGCCGCCTATGAAAAAACCGCCATCCTTGAGGCGGATAATGCGCTTGCGCAAAAATTGGCCGCCTATGTCGAAGTTCAACAAGTCTGGGCAGAAGCCTTTGCCAATCGTAAAGTGCCCACAACGGTTTTTGGCGCACCAGAAGGCGGGGTTGGAACCGATGGTGACATCAGCCGCTTTATTGATTTGCTAACCATGCAGGCGGCAAAAGGGCTTGCCGTTGATCCATCCATCGCGCGCAAGTCAAATGAGTGATGGAATAGAGGTCTAACTAGATCGCAGTAATTAGATTGATCGCTTTTTTCTAGAAAGAACACACTTTTCAGCAGAGTGAGCACATTAAGAAAAAGGCCCCTGTTAAAGAACAAAGGGCCTTTGTCGCACTTTGCAGGATGAACGTGCTAGCCTACATCAAAAGACAGCGGCTTGACCTGTTTGAACAGACCGGTTTGCGCCAGTTGCTCAATCACCTCATCTTTAATTGGATGATCGACATAAAGCAGCGCTATTGCTTCGGCGCCGGCGGCGGCGCGGCCCAATGTAAAGTTGGCAATATTGACGCCGTTTTCGCCCATCGTCTGACCCAAAGTTCCGATAATGCCGGGGACATCTTCGTTTGTGGTATAGAGCATATGCGCACCAATCTCGGCATCAATATTGATGCCTTTAATCTGGATAAACCGCGGTTTTCCATCGCTAAAGACCGTGCCCGCAATGGAACGCTCGCGCTTATCTGTGACAACGGTCACTTTGATGTAGCCTTCAAATGCACCGGATTTGTCCTGATTGGTGGTGCTAATCTGAATGCCGCGTTCTTTGGCGATAAACGGCGCGCTGACCATATTTACATCGGGATTGGCCTTTTTCATGATCCCGGCAACAACCGAACAATTCAAAGCCTCAAGGTTCATTTCGGACACCGAGCCATCATAAAGAATGTTAATCGCGCTAACCGGTTCATCGGTCATTTGGCCGATAAAGCTGCCCAAATGCCCAGAAAGCTTGAGCCAAGGCCCCATAACTTTGGCTTCTTCTGCCGTGACCGATGGCATGTTTAGCGCATTGGTCACCGCTCCGGTGAGAAGATAATCTGACATCTGCTCTGCTACCTGAAGGGCGACATTTTCCTGAGCCTCGGTGGTGGCCGCCCCCAGATGCGGGGTACAGACCACATTCGGCAGATCAAAAAGCGGATTTTCCAGTGCCGGTTCAACCGCAAAAACATCAAACGCGGCCCCCACCACATGACCTGATTTCAATGCATCCGCCAGCGCTTCTTCATCCACCAGTCCGCCGCGCGCGCAGTTGATAATGCGAACGCCTTTTTTGGTTTTGGCAAGATTTTCACGGCTCAGCACATTTCGGGTTTGATCGGTGAGCGGCACGTGAAGCGTGATAAAATCGGCCCGTGACAGAAGGTCGTCCAACTCGACTTTTTCCACGCCCATTTTTTCGGCCTTTTCTGCCCCCAAAAAGGGATCATAGGCCAGCACTTTCATTTTAAGTCCGCGCGCGCGATCACAAACGATGCCGCCAATATTACCTGCACCGATGACACCCAGCGTTTTGCCGGTCAGTTCCACACCCATGAATTTTGATTTTTCCCATTTGCCAGCGTGGGTTGAAGCGCTGGCCGCAGGAATTTGCCGTGCCACTGCAAACATCATAGCAATGGCATGTTCGGCGGTGGTGATCATATTTCCAAACGGCGTATTCATTACAATCACACCGTTCTTACTGGCAATGTCGCGGTCAATATTGTCGACCCCGATACCCGCGCGGCCAATGACCTTTAAATTGCCCGCAACATTTAGAATTTTCTCGGTGACCTTAGTGGCCGAGCGGATGGCAAGACCGTCGTATTGGCCGATAACTTCAAGCAGTTTTTCTTTGTCTTTGCCAAGATCGGGTTCAAAATCCACATCAATGCCGCGATCACGGAAAATCTGGACCGCTGTAGGGGATAATTTATCAGAAACGAGAACTTTGGGGGCCATTTGTGGCGCTCCTTCTTTGGATAGTTGTTCAAAATATGGGGGATTAGGCCGCTTGGGTTTGAGCGGTCAATTCGGCCTCAAAAGCCCAGTCGAGCCAGGGCAACATTGCGGCGATATCTGCTGTTTCCACCGTTGCTCCACACCAGATGCGCAACCCTGCCGGTGCGTCACGATAGGCACCGATATCATAGGCCGCGTCCGCTGCATCAAGCCGCTTTGCAACTGCTTTGGCAAATCCCGCAGGGTCATTAATTCTTGGATCAGTGAACTTTAGACAGACTGACGTGTTTGACCGTGTTTCAGAATTTATCGCAAGAAAATCAATCCAGTCACGGGCGTTCACAAAATCTGCAATAGCGTTGGCATTGGCATTCGCACGCTGGATTAAGCCATCAAGGCCACCCACTGAGCGTGCCCAGTCGAGGGCCAGCAGATAATCTTCAACCGCCAACATCGAGGGGGTGTTGATGGTCGCGCCTTCAAATATGCCGTCGATCAATTTGCCGCCTTTGGTCAGGCGGAAAATTTTTGGCAGCGGCCATTGCGGCGTGTAGCTTTCAAGTCTTTGCACCGCCCGCGGGCTGAGGATCAGCATACCGTGCGCCGCTTCACCGCCCAGAACTTTTTGCCAGCTAAATGTTGTTACATCGAGCTTGTCCCACGGCAAATCAATGGCAAAAGCCGCCGAGGTGGCATCGCAAATGGTCAGCCCTTCACGATCGGCCGGAATGACATCACCGCTGGGCACGCATACCCCAGAGGTGGTTCCATTCCATGTAAAAACCACATCGGTTGCATAGTCCAAAGCGGCCATGTCGACAATTTCACCATAGGCAGCGGTTTGAATATCTGCGTCTATTTTCAGCTGCTTGACCACATCGGTGACCCAACCAGAGCCAAAGCTTTCCCAGGCCACCATGGTGGCTTTTCGGGCGCCCAGAAGCGACCACATCGCCATTTCAACTGCGCCGGTATCCGAGGCAGGAACAATTCCAATACGGTAATCATCCGGGATGCCAAGCACCTCGCGCGTGCCATCAATCGCCACTTTCAGCCGGGCTTTACCAACTGCAGCGCGGTGGCTGCGGCCCAAGAGCGCACCAGACAATTGATCAAGTTTAAAGGTAGGGTTTTTGGCACAGGGGCCAGACGAAAAACGCGGATTTACCGGCCGCGTTGCCGGTTCTTTAATGCTCATAAATTCTATCCTTCCAGATACATGCCCCTCGTTGGGGAGGGGTGTCCCGCGGACGGGGATATACCGCCGAGCGCCGGGCAACAACCGCAAAAACTCACAAAATACCCGGACGGTGGGCTGAATTTATCTATCCGTGACCACTATCGGAAACCTTTTTCAAAGCTGCAAAATCACAGGTCGGTTTAAAGTCGGTATCGCGGCGGTATCGCGTTGGTGCGAAAAACAGGGGTTTTTGCGCCATAAATGCGGGTTCAGCCAATGGAAAAATTCGGGAAAACTTGCACCCTTTTAAGTTTTTTTTCGAGCCTACCCCTGCGGCTGACGTCACCGCTATTTGAGTATTTGGGCAAAAGAAAAGCGAATGGGAGCAGAACACGTTCAAAAGCACGTTTTGCACCGGCCGCGCTGATGTGTTTGGTGCAGAGTATCTACCCGATCAATGCAATACCTACGTGACATTTTTGCCGGTTTGCGGCATCAGGCAGGTACACCCTGTAGCTGGGCCACTTCGGCCTGTGTTTACATTCATTCGGACCATGTAAGGACTTGCACTTTTATGTTTGTTGTCACCTTGATTTCTGCACCCGGATTGCTTGATCCTTCGCTTTTGGAAAACCTTCGCAATGCGTGGGGCGGCGGTGATGCCGTTTGGCTTGCCCCGGATGAAGCGGCTGAGTTTTCACTCTCGGATCTACCGCAAAACCGCTGGCAGGTGTGGCAGGACCTGCAGGATTTGCAGGTCGATCTGATTGTGCAGCCGGCCGAAAACCGGCGCAAGAAAATGCTGCTTGCGGATATGGACAGTACCATGATCCAGCAAGAATGCATTGACGAGCTGGCAGATCATGCCGGTGTGGGCGCGCGGGTAAAAGACATCACCGCACGGGCCATGAACGGCGAGCTTGATTTTGAAGAAGCCCTTAACGAGCGGGTTGCACTTTTGCAAGGTCAGCCGGCAAGCATAATTGACCAGGTGCTGGACGAGCGGATTGATTTGATGCCTGGCGGAAAGGTATTATTGGCAACCATGCGGGCGCATAGGGCCTATGCCGCTTTGGTGTCGGGGGGCTTTACGGCCTTTAGTGCGGTGATTGCCGAAAAGCTGAGCTTTGACACCCACCGCGCCAATCAGCTGCTGGTGGAGGACGGGGTGCTGACCGGAAAAGTGGCACTGCCAATATTGGGCCGGCAAGCAAAAGTGGATGCGCTAGAGGCCTTTACTACCTCTTTGGGTTTGAGCGAAGACGATGTGCTGGCGGTGGGGGACGGCGCCAATGATCTGGGCATGCTCGGGCGCGCGGGGACCGGTGTGGCCCTGCACGCCAAACCCAGTGTTGCCGCCGAATGTGACGTGCGGGTTAATTTTGGTGATCTGACGGCGCTGCTCTATCTGCAGGGATATGCAAAATCTGAGTTTGTATCGCGCGATTGACTAACCCGAACAGGTCTTTTCATTTTGAATAATATGACCCATTTATACAGAAGGGAAGAAAGTGAGAATGCCATGGGACAGTATCAACGCAGTGAAGATATCATCGCAAATCTAAGCGAAGAACAATTTTGGGTCACTCAGCAAAACGGCACCGAACGCCCTGGAAGCGGTGCCTATCTGCATAACAAGGCGGCCGGAATTTACGTGGATATCGTCTCCGGTGAGCCGCTTTTTGCCTCAAGCGATAAATATGAAAGCGGTTGTGGCTGGCCGAGTTTCACAAAGCCGATCGAGACAACACATATCACAGAACTCAGTGACAGCAGCCACGGTATGATCCGTACCGAAGTGCGCAGCACTCATGGGGACAGTCATCTTGGCCATGTGTTTCCTGATGGCCCGATGGACCGCGGTGGGCTGCGCTATTGCATCAATTCGGCAGCCTTGCGCTTTGTGCCCAAAGCCGACATGGTAGAGGAAGGATATGGCGCCTATCTGGATCAGGTGGAGGATTTGGTATGAGTGAGCGTGCAATATTAGCGGGGGGCTGCTTTTGGGGCATGCAGGATTTGATCCGCAAAATGCCCGGCGTTCTTTCCACCCGCGTTGGCTACACCGGCGGCGATGTGCCCAATGCCACCTACCGGCATCACGGCACCCATGCGGAAGGGATCGAGATTATTTTTGACCCGGCCAAAATCAGCTATCGGCGCCTTTTAGAATTTTTCTTTCAAATTCATGATCCAACCACGCTGAACCGGCAGGGCAATGATCGCGGACTGTCCTATCGATCAGCGATCTATTATCTTGACAAGGCGCAGAAATCGGTTGCCGAGCAAACCATTTCTGAGGTGAATGCAAGCGGTATTTGGCCCGGCACCGTGGTCACAGAGCTTGCGGAGGTTGGTGATTTTTGGGAAGCGGAGCCAGAGCATCAAGACTATCTTGAGCGTCTGCCCAATGGGTATACCTGCCATTATGTTCGCCCTGATTGGGTCTTGCCATCATAGGGTGAAAAGGGCATTTATACCTTGTCTGTTTTGAGCGGGCAGGGATTTTATAATGCAACCATTTAAAGCTATTGTATTAAAACTGTTTTCCGTGATGGTTTTCATCACAATGATTTCTCTGATCAAAGCCACTGCTGATACCGTGCCGCCCGGTCAGGCGGTTTTTTTTAGGTCCGCTTTCGCTATTCCGGTCATCTGCGGATGGCTTATACTGCGCAAAGAGCTGCGCCATGGGTTGCGCGCCATCTCGCCACTCGGGCATTTATGGCGCGGATTAATTGGCGCCACTGCCATGGGGCTTATGTTTGCCTCTCTGGCCTATTTGCCGCTGCCCGAAGTGACTGCGCTGAGCTATGCTGCCCCCTTGCTCACCGTTGTTTTTGCCGCCCTGCTTTTGGGCGAGCAAGTTCGGTTTTTTCGGATGACAGCTGTTGGGCTGGGTTTAATCGGGGTTATGGTGGTCATCGAGCCGCAGCTTTCCATGGCATCCACCGGGCAGATGAACAAAGAGGCTGCTTTGGGCGCCGTCTTGGCCATTGCCGGCGCTGGCTGCATCGCTTTGGCGGCCATCCACATCCGTAAACTGGTACAGGTGGAACACCCTGCTGCGATTGCGTTTTATTTCAGCCTGACTTCGACGGCTGCATCCTTGTTTACGGCCCCTTTCGGCTGGGTCGCACTTTCACAGGGCACAACCGTTTTGTTGATTTTAGCAGGGCTCTTGGGTGGTGTTGGCCAGATTTGCCTGACGCTGGCCTATCGCCATGCCCCGGTTTCGGTGGTCGCACCTTTTGACTATGCCTCAATGCTATTTGCCCTTGCCATTGGTTACTTCATCTTTGCAGAGGTGCCGAGCTTGCAGATGCTTATTGGGGCCGCCATCATTATTGCTGCCGGATTTCTGATTATCTGGCGCGAGGCACAACTGGGACTGGAACGCGGCAAAGCGCGGGCGCTTAAAACCCCGCATGGGTGAATTTAGCGGTCTTGAAATGCCATAAGACTGTATATTGGCCGCAACAGATGACGGCGATAGCGGCCCAAAGGAAATCGGCGCGGCGGCTTTTGAAAGAGCCGTGGATAAAGCCGTTTTTGCTGTGCGCCCAGCGCCAGATCAGCCAGCAGCGCGCCTGCATAGCTGCCCATGACAACACCATTGCCATGGTAGCCAAAGCCCGCATAAACCCCGGGCATCTCTTGGATCGGGCCGACAAAGGGGGTCAGATTACGGGTTAGACAAATCAGTCCAGACCAGTCGTGTTCAATTTCGGCCTTACGCCAAGCTGGGAACATTTCGGCAAAATTTGCGCGGATTTGCTGCGCGATTGATGCGCTGTGGCGCGGGGTTGCAAAAAGCCCCCCGCGCATGCCGAACAGAAACCGATTGTCAGGCAGCAGCCGGAAGTAATGCAGCAATTGACGGCTGTCCGCGGCGACCCGCGTGCTGGTATAGCCTTGGTCCTGAAGCTCTGGAGTTGTAAGGGGCCGGGTGACAATCACGGAGGACTGCACCGGGATATAGCGCGCCCGCATCCAGTTGGGCAGATCATCACTGGAATATCCGTTGGTTGCGATAATCACTTTTTCTGCGCGTACACGCGCCTTGGGCGTTTGTAACCCATAGCCCTTGCGGGTTGGCTTGATACCCGTAACAGGGCTTTGGCCATAAACTTTTGCGCCCAAACGCTCTGCTGCCTGCAAAAGTCCAAGCGCATATTTTCGTGG
>CABZJG010000048.1 GCA_902525995.1 Paracoccaceae bacterium
ATCGTTTGGGAGGTGGGGACAAAGAGCCTGTCCGGTTTAGCGTTGGTCTCAAGAGGTGTGAAATTGTTGTACTTCTTCCGCGCGGAGAGACAAAGCTTAAGATTGATCAAAGAACTGTCAGGTCTGGCCAATCCCCTGCGAATGTTAGGATCGAACGTAGAACTGGAGCAGCCTCGGAGTTGAAGGGGAAAGGCGAATTAGGTGTAGGGCCTTCGGGAGCGACCGGAAATGCAAGTATGGCGGCATCTGCTGAGCGTACGAGGTCTCTATCAGCGACTACAGATGATGTAGTACCCGTATTGCTGGGAACTCGCAGCCGGACAAAGGAGAATGATCAATCTTGGAGGGTGACACGGACGGATGGCGTGGAAATCCTGCAGGGAATGCTTTGGAATGCCAACGAAGACGGAGCTATGTTTCAGTTAATCGATGGACGGGCTAAGGAGGTTCGAGACCGTGAATATAGAACCGGCTTGCATGCAACTGCAACGGTAGAAGTGAGATGCAAACGAGAGGACTTGGAAGTCACAGGTATTATGTTGACTGATCCGAAAGAGAAAAAGCTCATGAGAAGTCTCATTAACCGAAATAAAGCGCTAAAGGTTGCTGAAGCATTCATAAAGCAACAACTTAGGGATGAAGGCCTTCGCGTCGGGAATATTCACGAGGGGTTCTCGGACCTCGTAGTCAGTGACCTGTTGGTAGCTTTGGTGGAAGAAAATGAATTTTCTTGAGAGAGTGAAAGAAATCCTTCTAGCCCCCTCTCACACCTTGGAAACTCTTGCGGCGGTAGTAGGGATGTCTCCAGAAGACTTGTTCTGTGGTGAGAGCTTCAGAGGTATTGATCTACAGGATGAGTCTGTTGAACTGTTACTGCGCCTAAATGCCGATTTTGAGGGCGCAATCTTAACCCGCGCTCAGACAAACGCGTTGCGTGTGCATGGGGGAGTGAAAGCTCAGAGGAAGCGCAATGACGACCTAGCAACAATCCAATCGCTGCGGCGAGAAGCTATGGAACGGTACGTTCGAGAGACATTTGCCGTCGATCGGCGCGACGTTGCGATGGATCAACTTTGGAGGCCTTTGGAGATCGGTGCAGTAGCATTGAAAGAATGGTCTCCAGAGACCTTCGCCTACGTCGAAAATTCGCTTCGATTTATCTCTAAGGAAAGTCGATCAGTCTCACGTGATATGCGGGAGGCCATAATGAGTTTTCTCTTGAAAGTTAAGATGATGAGGCTCCCAATCTCATCTGGAGTCGTTGACGCTCTGGTGTTGGCGGGAGCGGATCTATCAACCAAAACTATCGCTCAAGTCATCGACTTCAATTACTGTACTAAAGACTTCGTTTATGGTTGGTTGAATTACGTTGGGCCAAGTGAAAAGGATCATGCGCAACCTAAAGGTTATGGGGCTTCCTATGGACAGTCTTACGGAGTTGCTAGCGTCCGTTCCGACAGACAGATAACATACTTGGAAGATGAATACTCAGAGGCCTTAAAAGTAGCTATACTCGGTCCATCTTCGCCTCCGATTGATTATTATGAGTCCATACTTGAACGCGCACGCTCTCTGAATGAGTTGCGAGGTCTTGTTGGGCTATTCACATCGCTACGCAAAGATCAGCTTGTTGTGAAACTACTTGCTCGGATCATGGCGCAGACAACAGTCTCTGAAAAAGATATTACTGATGCCGCTCTCGACGAACGGATCGACGGACGAGTTAAGGCCTCTTTCCGGTCTTTGATACTGGCATCTGGAAACCCAATTGGAAGACCTGCTCTGCTGAGAACAATTATTGAAGGCAAGGAACGTGCAAGCGGCATTGAAGTGGATTCTGTCTTAGTAGGCCTCTCGATTGAGGAGGCCATTGAATTGATGAGAGGGTTCTGGCAGGGGCTTACTACGCACCATAGATCTGTTGCATTAGATGCAATCGCTTCCAAAGCTTCCAGCGAAGAAGATAGAACTCGCGTTAAAAGACTTCGACTGGAAATGCTTGACTAGGTCTCTTCTCTAAAGGGAGAGTGAACCGCGCCGGGTTTGCCGGAGGCTGATTTATCTTAGTTACGCGGCCATGTCTGATCTTTCCAGAGCTGCATAGAAGTGGACTTGTCACGGTTTAGTTCCGGACCTTTGAGAGCAATATAGCCTTGAAGGAGAAGAACGATGGCAAATGGACACAGTGATGAGTTTCGGCGAGATGCGGTGCGTATAGCTCTGACGAGTGGTTTGACACGGCGACAAGTTTCAACGGATTTGGGTGTAGGCCTTTCGACGTTGAACAAATGGATTAAGGTCTTTGGAAAGGATGCAGTTGTTTCTGGTCCTGACCAAGATTTGGCACGGGAGAATGAGCGGCTTCGTCGGGAGAACCGTCAGAAGCCTCACCAACAGAAGATATCTGACGTCACAAGCAGTCCTTATACGCACGCGGCAATCTTCTTGGGCGACTGTCTAATTGCAGAGGCGAACTTTCCGCATGGCGTAGCTAAGCAACATGTCGAAAAAGCTATCAAGGGCGGCGGTTGCATCGCCGTGCTACGAAGCCAGCAAGGGTTCGGTGGAGACCGGCCATGCAATCTGAATGCATTTGTCGATTCTGTTATCGCAGAGGGCAGATCCTACAACCTCATCGGTGTCGTCAACTTCGGCAAAACAACGAAGCAGGATGGAGAACTTGACTTCATTAGGCGCAACTATGGCAAGGTGACCTCGAGCGACGAGTTTGCCAAGCAGAGCTTCTTCTGCTCGGCCTTCATTGTTGCCTGTTATTCAGTTGTCGGGGTTATAGGGCCGTCTGCTCAGGTCGCTTATGTGCCAAACATGTTTTCGCCGGGAAGTTTTCACCGTGACCCTACGTTCGGTTAGTTTCTTGGTTATCTTGTGCCTGAAGGCGAGTTTATCCCGGATGATGATCCTGTCCAAACGCAAGCTACCCTGTGGCGCGACTTGGAAGATTGTCGCTGGTGGTAGTGTTGTTCGTCGCAAAGTCTGCAGACTGTACAATCGGGTGGCCCTTGCATTCGCGCCTGCAACGAATGGCAGCTCTGGGCCGTAAATTCAAAATCGTTTGCCCTGTCGTGTTGCACTTTATTTGGCTATAGAGTGTGCGAGACAATCATAAGATAAGAAGAAAGCTTGCGCATAGATGGCAAAGCCTGGCACACCCACACCGCATGATGATCTGTTTCGCGCGCTTTTGTCTGACCGGCAGCGGGCCGGGGCGTTTTTGCGCGATCACCTGCCCAATGAGATTGCAGGGCAGTTGCATTCAGATCCGCCAGAGATATTGGACGGCAGTTTTATTGATGAGGCGCTGCGCTCCACGCAATCAGATGTCTTGCTTGAGGTGAAGACAAAGAGCAATGATCCTGCTTTTGTCTATGTTCTGGCCGAACATAAAAGCACGCCTGATATTGGGCTACCGCTGCAATTGGCTGGCTATATGGTTGAAATCTGGAAGCGCTATGCAGGGGGCCGGGCAGGGAAGCTACGTGCGCTGCCACCTATTATTCCCATTGTGTGTTATCATGGCTCGGCCAATTGGACGGTGCCGGATGGGATCGCCTCGATGATTGCGGGGCAGGGATCAGAGGCGCTAAGCTTTCTTCCCGGTGAGCGCTATATATTAAGAAACCTGTCGGCATTGGATGTTGATACTCTTTCGCTTGATCCAGCCTTAAAGGCGGGCTTTATCGCAATGCGGCAAGAGGCGTTAAAGCATCTCAAAGCGCTTGCGGAAGGGCTTTCTGGCAACGAGAGATTGCAAATGCAGGTTCTTGAGTATATCTTAAGAACCTATCCGGACCTTGACTTTGCGAGGTTGCAAGCAGAGCTGCGCAGGGCGCGTTATCTGGAACTGGAGGCGAAAGTGGGAACCATAGCTGAAACACTCATTGCAGAAGGGGAGGCCAGAGGTGAAGCACGTGGCAAGCGGCAGGGTCTTGTTGAAGGTGAAGCCAGAGGTGAAGCCAGAGGTGAAGCTCGCGGCAAACGGCGGGGTCTTGCAGAAGGCAAAGCCATTAGTCTTATCCAGTTTCTTGAGCGTAGATTTGGCCCTCTGCCTGAGGCCTCCAAAGTAAAAATCATGGATGCAAGCGTGAGCGAGCTTGATACATGGATCGATGGGGTGTTTGATACGAAAAGCGTCGAAGCCCTTCTTGGCGATATTCACTGAACGCAATACACCCCTGTCACTGCAATTGTGATCTGGCCTGAACACAGCCTCTCCTGTTTGAACTGAAAAGCGGCGTGTTTTTCCCCGTTCAGCGCCGGCCAAACAATCGCTCTATATCTGCAAGCTTCAATTCCACATAAGTCGGCCGCCCATGGTTGCATTGACCGGAATGCGGCGTCGCTTCCATCTGCCTCAATAGCGTGTTCATTTCCTCGCCCTTCAGGCGTCTGCCGGAGCGTACCGATCCATGGCAGGCCATACGGCTCAATACCGCCTCTATTTTATCGTTCACCAATTGCGTATGATCCTGATCCTTCAGCTCATCAAGAACATCCAGCACAAGCTCTTTGACATCGGTTTGACCAAGCAAAGCGGGCGTGGAGCGCACTGCTATGGAATGGGCCCCAAAACTCTCGATCATCAAGCCCAGCTCTTCCAGTTTCTTGCTGTGCTCTAAAAGGCCTGTGCAGTCTTCTTGAGATAGCTCAATGATTTCAGGGATCAGTAAGGCTTGCCCGGCCACCCCTTCCGCCTGAAGTTGGGATTTCAGCTTTTCATAAACAAGCCGCTCATGGGCCGCATGCTGATCTACAATAACCAGCCCATCAGCCGTCTGCGCTATAATATAGTTTTCATGTACTTGCCCGCGCGCAGCGCCAAGCGGAAACTGCTCAGCCGTATCGTGATCAGCAGGCGTATCAACCTGTTGTTCCTCAGCCGCCTCAACACGGGCAAAGACGGCTTGCGTTTGTGCGAACTGCGGGGCCTGCATCTGATAGTTTACAGCCTTTGCCTGTCCGCTTGGCCTATTGGTCTGATAGGAAAAAGAAGAGGGCCTTTTCTCAGGAAGAGCAGCCCCAAGAACGCCATCGGCAACTGTTGAAGAAGCCCTATGGCCCGCCCCGGCCAAACTATGGCGCAAAGCGGTGATGATAAGGCCGCGCAACACACCGGGGTCACGAAACCGTACTTCCGATTTCGCAGGATGGACATTCACATCCACCACCTTAGGATCGCAGTTGATAAATAAAACGGCCGCAGGGTGCCGGTCGCGTGACAGAAAATCACTATAAGCCGCCCGCAGGGCGCCTATTAAAAGTTTGTCCCGCACAGGCCGCTCATTCACAAAAAGATACTGCATTACGCCGGCCCCACGGGAAAAAGTTGGCAAAGCGGCATATCCGCTCAGGTCAAACCCGTCGCGCTGCGCAGTCACCAGTACTGCGTTTTGGGAAAACGCCTGCCCCAATATCCGGGCAAGGCGGTCTCGGAGCCCGTCCAGTAATGCACCCGTTTCTGCAGACACTTGCAAAAGCATACGTGATTTATCGCCCGATACCTCATTGAGCTCAAAGCCCACATAAGGGCAGGCCATCGCCAGGCGTTTTACAACATCAACAATGCTTTGTGTTTCTGTACGCTCTGTGCGCATGAACTTAAGACGGGCCGGCGTTGCAAAAAACAGGTCCCGCAACTCAACACGTGTTCCCGAAGCAAGGGCTGCAGGCTTTATCGGAGATACCTCACCCCCACAGACAGATATTTCAAAAGCGTCAAAGCCCGCTGCACGGCTGGTCATCGTTAATCGGCCAACAGCGCCAAGGGACGGCAGCGCTTCACCCCGAAACCCAAAGCTTTGAATATTAAACAGATCAGAGCCATCAATTTTAGATGTCGCATGTCGGGCCAGCGCCAGTGGAAGATCATCGGGGCTCATACCACAGCCGTCATCCCTCACGCGGATCAATGTCTTTCCACCGCCTGCAATATCTATGATGATACGCTTTGCACGGGCATCGAGCGCATTTTCCACCAACTCCTTTACCGCTGATGCGGGCCGCTCAACCACCTCGCCGGCGGCAATGCGATTAATTGCAGCCTCATCCAGTTGACGGATCCGTGGCCTGCTGTGAGGTTGTTCGTTCATCATTTCCTACCTATGAATATCTATATTTCTAACACCTATACAGTCTTTGATGCAAAACATGTCAGCCATAAATACTGAATGACATGCTCATCATGTGTTTCTCACAGCTCCCCCTCTTGCTCTTTTCGTTTTTGCTTTTGATCAAGACCGATGAGAGATCCGACAAGGTTTAGTCTTCCGGCTTTGTGCTGCCGTGTCATAGCGCGCAGCATACCGCCGGGGTTTCGCACGGGATTTGAGCTTCGCGTCATGTTTGCATCAATAATCAACAGGCAAATGGCTGTTGTCAGATCGGTTCTGTCGCAAATATTTTTTAGGAAGAATTTTGTTCCACAAAAACCCTAATTTCAAAAGGCTTTCGGCGTGCGTTGCCTTTTTTCCCCTTAAAATAGTCATCAGACTAACGGAAACAGTTGCTTAGAATGATGGATGCAAGAACAAAATTCTTGTTTTCGGGGGTCATTTTAAAATTTGCGACAGAACCAGGCCGCGCGGTGCTCGGGGCGGCCACCTGGCAGCGTTGCCAGTTCCATCTGGCTCAGAACGCCGTGCAGCATGCGCCAAACAACGACATCAAAAAACGCATCGGCAAACAACTCAGAACCGTCTGGAATGCATCCTCGCTTGAAGCCGCTAAGACCGAATTGACCACCCTCGTGGCCAGTTACACAGACAAGCATCCACGCTTCGCCGATTAGCTGGAAAACAATGTGCCGGAGGGGCTCGCTGTCTTCACCTTGCCAGAGGCCCACCACAAACATATGCGCACCTCAAACGGCATCGAAAGATCGATCCAGCAGGAACTCAAGCGGCGGACTTCTAAAGTCAGGGTCTTTCCGAACCTCGACTCTCTAGAACGCTTCGCAACAGCAGTCCTCGTCGAGATCGACGAAAAATGGGAAACCGAAACTAAGGCATATATCAAATGGGAACAGCTCGATGATTGATACCTCCAAAACAATTTCCAGACTTCAGGTTGCATAATCGGTTCGTGAAGCCGCAGCCCGCATAAAGGTCGGCAAAACCGCTCTTTACGACGCTCTTAAGTCGGAGCCTTCGCGAGGCGAACATCGCTTAGAAGGAGAGAGGAAAGCCTGAGAAATACCTGTAAGAGGCGCATTCAACGGCACCTGCTTCGCACTGGTTGGCTTTTTCTTTGGGCGCGTATAGTGTGCGGTTTTACAAATACGGGCTTTGGTCGAGACGAACTGGATGGACTTTCAAAAACATTTTGACAGCAGGACTCTGGAAAGGGCGCATGACTATGTGAGTAAGCGTTATGTTGGCGAATTGATCGGCTCACCTCAAAACAGGCTTCTTTCAGAGGTGCGAAATAGATCCGGAGTTGTTTATCAGCAACGCATAAAAATAACGCCAGGGGGCGCGATAGACGGGGACTGCTCATGCCCAGTGGGATACAATTGCAAACATGTGGCTGCAGCGCTGATCACTTGGGCAGGGCGTGGCACGCGTATCTTGCCTAGCACACCTCAAATACCACACCAGATGCAAACGTGGATAGCCCGTACCAATGAACTCGCTATTAATGGCGACAAGCAAAACTTCAGGTCAGATGAAGAGCGACCTGAGGGCTATCCGCCGAAAACCAAAGAACGGCTTCTTTATGTTCTGGAGCGCAGCAGTGGTGGGCTCTCGGTTTCAATCTGGAAGGGGCGGATAAACGCGCAAGGCACGGGGCTGAATGCCTCAATGCAGCGCTACAATATTCTGCAAAACTTACGCTCATCCATTCCCAAGTTTATTCGGCCTGTTGACCTTACCCTTGTTTCAGAGCTGGCTCAGGCCAAACTGATAGTTGGGCAATACAGCTATGGGAGCTACACGGATATCCCCGAAGTGCTACGCCGGCCGCCTGCTGTCGGGGCGGACCTGATTGCCCGGATATGCAAAACGGAACGTTGTTTTGCCTATAACAACACAAAATCCAAACTCATTTGGTCAGAAGAAAGCCGCTCGGCAGATTTGACGTGGAACGTACAGGCATCGGGGACACAGCGATTGGGGTTTGCTGCGGGCGAAGCCCTACGGGTTGGGGCAGACATGATTTGGATGGATGTCGATGCAGGTACAATAGGACGCTTTGCAGGGGAGGTGTCACCGGATATAATACGACTGGTTGACCAAAGCCCTGACCTTGATCCGAGTGATCTGCCGTTGATTGCCAAAGCTCTGCCCGAGCGCCTTGGATCACTGCCGTTACCAAAACCAGTTCCTGTTAAACAGGTCACGCGAGTGCCTAAAAACCGGGTTGCAAAACTGAAACTCGATGTGGCCAAAACCCGGTCGCAAGGATGGTATCGCGAACCTGTCCTCAGTTTACCAACACTGACTTTGCAGTTTGATTATGACGGAACTGACGTTGACTTTGAAGATTTTACCTCCCCCCAATTCGTCAGCGGTAATGAGGTGATCACATTAGAACGCGATAGCGCATGGGAGGAGTGCTGTTATCAACGCCTGGCAGACGCAGGTGCCATCACGCCTTTTGAAGGGGATTTCACACCCAGCGACAAGATGCTGGATGCGGATCTGGTCTTTCCCGAGGCCCCTTCACGAGATGCGATGCGCTTTACCTTCGATATCCTGCCACAGCTGCGGACCGAGGGCTGGCAGATTACAGAAAGTCTCAGATGGCCATACAGGTTATCCTCTGCCGAGGCGCAGCTGTCTGTATCAACTCAAGCCGAGGCCGGTGAGGGCTTTCAGGGGCATGATTGGTTTTCCTTTGGCTTTCAGGCCAGAATAGGCGCAAAGAATCACGACATCGCCCCTATGATAGCTGCTTTTCTGGAGCAGATTGCAGACCGTTACGACCCGCAAGAGCTGCCTGATCTGGATACATTCACTCAGGACCTGGCTCGTCGTCCGGTTTATGTTGACCTGGGCAAAGAAGGTTATGCAGAGGTGTCGCTTGCTCCGATCGCAGGCGTTTTGCATCTGTTTTTGCGCCAAGAGGCTGAAAGGCACCGCTTGCACCCCACTGATGCACCTCTGGTTGCTGCGGTGCAGGACGCGCTCAACGGTAGCGATGTACGCTTCGCTGATATTGCAGGGATTTTACCACTCGCTAAAGCTTTACAGGCTCTAACCGCTCAAGACGACTTTAAACCGCCTGAAGGCCTCAAAGCCAAGCTTAGACCCTATCAGGCTTTTGGTGCTGATTGGATGGGACGGATTACCAAGGCCGGGTTTGGCGGCGTGCTAGCCGATGACATGGGGCTGGGAAAAACACTGCAAACCCTGACCACTTTGCAAGCACGTCGAGGCCGAGGACCATCACTTTTGGTGGCCCCGACAAGCCTCTTGCATAACTGGCAAAGCCAAGCAGCACAGTTCACACCAGAATTGCGTCTGCTAACACTGCATGGATTGAAACGACGGAGATTAACCGGGCAAATTCCCGATGCAGATCTTGTGTTAACCACCTATCAGCTGCTGTCGCGCGATCAGGATATCCTGTCTGCGCAAGAATGGGATTTGATTATCGTGGACGAGGCGCAGACGCTTAAAAACCCCGCTTCGCAAATGGCCAAAGCCCTGCGCTTACTCTCCTGCTCTGGCAGATTGGCACTCACCGGCACACCGGTAGAGAACTCGTTGCAAGACCTCTGGACGCTCTTTGACTGGGTGGTGCCAGGACTGTTGGGCAATCGCAAAACCTTTGTGTCTGTGTTTCGCACGCCGATCGAAAAGCACTCAGATACTCAGGTACAGGCACGGCTGAATCGGCGGATCCGGCCTTTTTTGTTGCGACGCACCAAAGAAGAAGTAACCCCTGAATTGCCGCCCCGTACGGAAATTACTCATTACATTGATCTGCTCAAACCGCAGCAGGCGCTTTATGAAACCGTGCGCGTTTCAATGGATGCACGGGTTCGTGAGGCAGTTCAGGCACGTGGACTGAACGGTGCGCAGATCACCATTCTTGATGCGCTCTTAAAACTGCGACAGGCCTGTTGTGATCCCGGACTGGTCAAATCCGAGGCCGCGCGATCGGTCGCCGACAGCGCAAAGCGCGCACGGCTACAGGAACTACTGATCGAAACTATAGCCGAACATCGCCGCATTCTGGTCTTCTCGCAGTTCACGACCATGCTGGACCTGATTGCCGCAGATCTCGACAAATTGGATATCCCATATGTCATGTTAACAGGTCAAACCAAAGATCGAGCAGCAGCACTAAATGCATTCCAGAGCGGGACAGCGCCTGTTTTTCTACTAAGCCTAAAAGCTGGTGGTGTTGGCCTGACCTTGACCGAGGCGGACACGGTGGTGCTCTATGACCCTTGGTGGAATCCGGCAGTCGAACGTCAGGCCATGGATCGCACGCATCGCATAGGTCAAGACAAACCGGTTTTTGTACACAGGCTTGTCGCCAAAGGTACCGTCGAAGAGAAAATTCTGGCATTGCAAGCCAAAAAACAAGCTCTTGCCGATGCGCTACTATCCAATCCCGAAGCAAGCACAAACAGCCTGTTTGACGAACAAACCCTACAAGATCTTTTCGCGCCTCTGACCTGAGCAAGCGCGCCGCGCCAACCATTAAAAACCTATTCAGGGTTTCTCAGCCAAAATTGCAGCCGGACAGAATACTA
>CABZJG010000049.1 GCA_902525995.1 Paracoccaceae bacterium
GGCATCTTATTATGGGGATCGGCGGAGCCGACATGCCTGTTGTTGTCTCGATGCTCAACTCCTACTCGGGCTGGGCCGCTGCGGCAATTGGCTTTTCGCTTGGCAACGATCTTTTAATCGTGGTTGGTGCCTTGGTCGGATCATCTGGTGCAATCTTAAGCTACATCATGTGCAAAGCGATGAACCGATCTTTTGTGTCGGTGATCCTTGGCGGATTTGGCGGCACAACCGGGCCGCAAATGGCCGTAGAAGGTGAACAGGTCGCGATTGAAGCTGATGGCGTTGCGGCAGCTTTGAATGATGCCGACAGTGTGATTATCATCCCCGGCTACGGCATGGCGGTGGCGCAGGCGCAGCAGGCGGTCAGCGAATTGACAAAACGGCTGCGGGCGAAAGGTAAGTCTATCCGCTTTGCGATCCATCCAGTGGCAGGCCGTTTGCCCGGACATATGAACGTGCTTTTGGCAGAGGCCAAAGTTCCCTATGACATCGTGCTTGAAATGGATGAGATTAATGACGATTTCCCCGAGACGGATGTGGCGATTGTCATCGGTTCAAACGATATTGTGAACCCAGCTGCACAAGATGATCCAAACAGCCCGATCGCAGGTATGCCGGTGCTAGAGTGCTGGAAAGCAAAACAGGTTTTTGTGTCAAAACGGGGACAGGGCACAGGATATTCCGGCATCGAAAATCCACTTTTCTTCAAAGAAAACACACGGATGTTCTATGGCGACGCCAAGGAATCGTTGAATAAACTTCTCACAATGATCGAGTGAGTTAAGCTCAGGTTAAAACAAAAACCCCACCCTTTAAAACCTATTGGGGTGGGGCATAACGTGTAGCTCTTTAAGCGCGGGTGGCGCGGATCAATTCTAAGATTTCTTGCGCTGCAGCAGGAATATTGGTGCCCGGTCCAAAGATTGCCTTGACGCCTGCCGACTTTAAAAAGTCATAATCCTGTTGCGGGATAACACCGCCGCAAATTACCAGAATATCGCCAGCATCACGCGCTTCAAGCACCTCGATAAGCTTGGGGGCAAGCGTTTTGTGACCCGCTGCCTGACTGGAAATACCAATCACATGAACATCATTGTCAATCGCATCCTGCGCGGCTTCTTCTGGGGTTTGAAAAAGCGGGCCAACATCGACGTCAAAACCGATATCAGCAAAGGCGGTGGCGATGACTTTGGCGCCGCGATCATGTCCATCCTGCCCCATTTTAACCACCAGCATGCGGGGCCGGCGACCTTCTTCTTTGGCAAATTGTTCAACCGAGCTCTGGATTTTTTCAAACTCTGTGTCGCCTTCATAGGCTTTGCCATAAACCCCCGCCAACGTTTTAACTTCAGCGCGGTGGCGCCCAAACACTTTTTCCATAGCCATGCTAATCTCTCCTACGGTTGCGCGCGCGCGGGCAGCTTCAACAGCTGCTTCCAGCAAGTTACCGCCTTCGGCGGCACGCCGCGATATTTCGCCCAGCGCCGCATCACAGCGTGCAGCATCTCGGCTTTCGCGGATTGTTTGCAGCCGGGCAACTTGCGCCTCGCGGACCGCATCATTGTCGATATCCAAAATATCAATATCGTCTTCTTCTTCGAGCTGGTATTTGTTGACACCAACAATAACTTGTTCGCCGCGATCTATATTGGCCTGCCGCTGTGCTGCGGCCTCTTCAATGCGCAGCTTTGGCATACCGCTGGCCACGGCCTTGGTCATCCCCCCCATGGTGTCGACCTCTTCAATAAGCTGCCATGCAGCCTCTGCCAAATCAGCGGTTAACTTTTCGACATAATAAGATCCGGCAAGCGGGTCGACTACATTGGTCACGCCGGTTTCTTCTTGCAAGATAAGCTGCGTGTTGCGTGCGATACGGGCAGCAAATTCCGTAGGCAAAGCAATTGCTTCATCCAAAGCGTTGGTATGCAGCGACTGGGTACCGCCCAATACAGCACTCATGGCTTCATAGGCCGTGCGTACCACATTGTTATATGGATCTTGCTCTTGCAAGCTGACGCCTGAGGTCTGACAATGGGTACGCAGCATTTTTGAGCGCGGGTTTTTCGCTCCAAGGTCGGTCATAATGCGATGCCATAGTAGCCGCGCAGCACGTAGCTTTGCCGCTTCCATAAAGAAATTCATCCCAATCGCAAAAAAGAAAGAAAGCCGCCCTGCGAAGTGATCTACATCCATACCGCGTGCAATGGCTGTTTTAACGTATTCTTTGCCGTCAGCCAAAGTAAAGGCAAGTTCCTGCACCAAATTCGCGCCGGCCTCCTGCATATGGTATCCAGAGATCGAAATAGAATTGAACTTGGGGATTTCGTTTGAGGTATATTCGATAATATCCGCCACGATACGCATCGAAGGTTCGGGCGGATAAATATAGGTGTTGCGCACCATGAATTCTTTTAGAATATCATTTTGAATGGTGCCGGACAGCTTTGCTTTATCATGCCCCTGCTCTTCTCCGGCGACAATAAAATTTGCCAGAACCGGGATCACTGCACCATTCATTGTCATTGACACAGACACCTGATCAAGCGGGATACCATCAAAGAGAATTTTCATATCTTCGACGCTGTCAATGGCAACTCCGGCCTTGCCAACATCCCCGATCACCCGAGGATGATCGCTGTCATATCCCCGGTGTGTGGCCAAATCAAAGGCCACTGACACCCCTTGCTGGCCAGCTGCCAATGCTTTTCGGTAAAACGCGTTTGACGCCTCAGCTGTGGAAAACCCTGCATATTGGCGAATGGTCCAAGGCCGGCCGGCATACATTGTTGACCGAACCCCTCGGACAAATGGCTCTTGGCCCGGCAAGCTGTTCATATGATCCAGTTCAGAGACATCTTCCGGCGTGTAAAGCGGATTGATATCAATGCCTTCAAGGGTTTGCCATGTCAGATCCTCTAGGCTTTTGCCGCGCAGCTCTTTTTCGGCGGCCGTGCGCCATGACTGTTTGCTATTCGCCATTTCTCTCTCCTCAGCGGGTCTGCAAGCTGGGCGCAGCAGCCCAGTTTGTAAAATTTTTCTTTTGTTTCACTGCACAGCCCTTCGCAAATGCCTTTGGCTGAACTATATCAAGGACAAAGGGAGTTCGTATGAAACACTTGATTTTGGCAACACTATTGTCAGTAACCGCCGCCATCGGATTTGCCGATGAGCAGGCTGATCTATTCCAGCCAGTGACATCAGAAACAGATCTAAAAACATTTGCATGGCAGAACCGTTTGATTGTTGTCTTTGCCAATTCAAAAGAGGACGTCCGGCTGCAAACCCAAATTGAATATCTAAAAATAGATCCGGCCGCTTTGACAGAGCGAGAAATCGTGATTTTAACAGACTCCGACCCAGCAATGGACAGTCTGCTGCGCCAAAAATTTCGCCCCCATGGGTTTACGCTTTTGCTTATAGGAAAAGACGGGCAGGTTAAACTACGCAAACCATTTCCATGGGATTTGCGCGCACTGAGCCGGGCAATTGATAAAATGCCCATGCGCCGGCAAGAAATCAAAGCCAAGAAATAATCCCGTCTTGGGCGATGCAATCTGCGCCCGAAAATATGATATGATGTGGCTGGGGCCATCCCTATTCAAACTCCATTATCACATCATCCACGGCCAAACTGTCACCGGCAGCGGCATTGACGCGCCCTACAATTCCTTTACGCTCGGCGCGTAGGATATTTTCCATTTTCATTGCTTCGACGGTGCATAAAGCCTGACCTTCTTCGACCTGCTGACCCGGTTCCACATCGATTTTAACCACCAAACCGGGCATTGGGCACAGCAGCAGCTTTGAGGTATCGGGCGGTTGTTTTTCTGGCATTTTATTGGCCAGTTCAGCTTGACGTGGGGTGCGCACATGCACTTTTAAATCCGCGCCCCGGGTGCGCACGTGATAGCCGCCGGGGATCTTGGCGGTTTTCATGACCAAAGGCGCGCCGTCCACCATCATTTCCGCCAAGGCCGTCCCGGGGGTCCAATCAGAGGACACTCGCAACTCTGCCTTATCGGCAAAGCGCACAGTAGAGCCCTGCGGATCCGCGTTGATCACAATCTCATAACGCTGCCCATCTATTGTGACCACCCAGTCATCACCAACTTTGCGTTCATGATTGTCGAGCCGGCCCGATATTTTTGCACGGCGAATTTCAGCCACACGGTGCATCGCCGCGCAGCTTGCAGCAATTTGGCGCAACATAGGCTCAGCCAATTGCGCGCCGGTAAATCCATCAGGATATTCTTCGCCAATAAACGCTGTCGTGATCGCGCCACTGACAAACTTGGGATGGTCCATCACCGCACTTAAAAACGGCAGGTTATGCCCTATGCCTTCGACCTCAAATTGGTCAAGCGCCAAGCGCATATGCTCAATTGCCTCGGCGCGGCTGGGGGCCCAAGTGCAAAGCTTGGCAATCATCGGATCATAATACATGCTGATTTCACCACCCTCATAAACCCCAGTGTCGTTGCGGACAACAAAGGCGTCAGTGGCGATCTCAGCAGGCGGGCGATAGCGGGTCAAACGACCGATAGAGGGCAGAAAATTCCGATAGGGATCTTCTGCATATAGCCGGTTTTCAATTGCCCACCCCGTAAGGCTGACATCTTTTTGGGACAGCGTGAGCGCTTCACCATTTGCAACCCGGATCATTTGTTCCACCAGATCAACGCCGGTAATCAATTCGGTTACCGGATGTTCAACCTGCAAACGGGTGTTCATTTCCAAAAAGTAAAAATTCTTTTCGCTATCGACAATGAATTCCACCGTGCCCGCACTGGTGTAACCAACAGCACTGGCCAATGCACAGGCCTGTGCGCCCATTGATTTACGGGTTTCTTCATCCAGAAATGGAGATGGCGCCTCTTCAACCACCTTTTGGTTGCGCCGTTGGATCGAACACTCACGCTCGCCCAAATAAATGCAACTCCCATGTGTATCTGCGAGCACCTGAATTTCGATGTGCCGTGGCTGGGTGACAAATTTTTCGATAAAGATGCGATCATCGCCAAAACTACTGGCAGCTTCGTTTTTTGACGACTGAAAGCCCTCGCGTGCTTCATCGTCTGACCACGCTATACGCATGCCTTTTCCGCCGCCGCCAGCAGAGGCTTTGATCATCACAGGATAGCCAATGTCTTGGCTAATGCGCACCGCTTCTTCGGCATCTTCAATTAGGCCCATATAGCCCGGGACAGTGCTGACACCTGCGTCCTGAGCAATTTTTTTACTGGTTATCTTATCGCCCATGCTTTCTATCGCACCCTGCGGCGGGCCGATAAATGCAACACCTTCTGCGGCCAAAGCGGCAGCAAACTTCGGGTTTTCCGACAAAAATCCATATCCGGGGTGAACCGCTTGCGCCCCAGTTTCACGAATGGCATTCAAGATATTTTCGATCACAATATAGGATCGATTTGCAGCCGGCGGACCAATATGCACTGCCTCATCCGCCATTTCGACATGCAGAGCATTTCGGTCTGCATCCGAGTACACGGCCACGGTTTTAATCCCCATCTTGCGCGCAGTTTTGATCACCCGGCAGGCAATTTCACCTCGGTTTGCAATCAAGATTTTATCGAACATAGGAAAGGTCCTTTTCAGTCACGATCAAAAGCTTCCGGAAAAGTCGATTGAATAAGCGGTAAATCCAAGATCAGTTGTGCCTCATAACTGGCCGGATCAAAGGGGTCGTCATAGGCTTTAACTTCGCGTTCAAACAGCCAACTTAAGCGCCCTGCATCTAAATTGCCGCGCTCAAAGGGCTGATCCCAGAACTGTTCCATCAAGGCCCGCACAAAGGCTGTATCTGCCCGCCGGTCAGCCGGTTTTCGGTCTTTGAACCGATCGCGCCGCACGAGCGGTGTGATCCCCTTTGGATTGGGTCGCCGGATGGTGAATTGAAAATCCGTTCCCGGCAGCCGGCCCGGAAAACCACGGTGTTTTAGCATTGCGCAGCTCGCACGTTAGAGGTCGTTTCGAAAATCACGCTTTGATCTTTTTCCATCTGATGCCCCTGCATCCCTAATGAGCCAAATAGTTTTGCTTTACAGCGGGATGTTGTCATGTTTTTTCCATGGGTTTTTCTGCTGCTTGCCGCGCAGGGATGCAAAAGCCCTGCTGACGCGGCGGCGGGTCGATCGGGGTTGGATAACTTCGTCTATAAAACCTCTCTCGGCGGCGACAAATGGATTGGCAAAGCGGTCTTCGTAATCCTGCGTATGCTGCGCGATCTTTTCTGCATCCCCCAGATCTGCACGGTGAATAATTTCGGTTGCTCCCTTGGCGCCCATCACCGCGATTTCAGCGGTTGGCCAAGCATAATTAAAATCTCCGCGCAAATGCTTTGAGGCCATCACATCATAGGCCCCACCGTAAGCTTTGCGGGTGATCACTGTCACTTTCGGGACGGTCGCTTCGCCATACGCAAACAGCAATTTTGCACCGTGTTTGATCACCCCGCCGTACTCTTGCCCGGTTCCGGGCAAAAATCCGGGCACATCCACCAAGGTCAGGATCGGGATTTCAAACGCATCACAAAAGCGCACAAAGCGTGCCGCTTTGCGTGAGCTATCAATATCCAAGCAGCCTGCAAGCACCATTGATTGGTTCGCCACAACCCCCACGCTTTGGCCTTCCAGACGAATAAAGCCAGTGATGATGTTTTTCGCAAATTCCTGCTGTAATTCGTAAAAATCGCCTTCATCCGCTATTTTTAGAATAAGCTCTTTCATGTCATAGGGAGTGTTGGCGTTATCCGGCACCAATGTATCGAGCGAAGGCTCAACCCGGCCAGGCAGGTCAAAGAAGGGCCGCACGGGGGGCTTTTGGCGGTTGTTAAGCGGCAGATAATCCACCAACCGGCGCACTTCGGCAAGCGCCTCAACGTCGTTCTCAAACGCCCCATCAGCAACGGATGACTTTTTGGTATGGGTGCCTGCACCGCCCAGTTCTTCGGCGGTGACCACCTCATTTGTCACCGTTTTTACAACATCAGGTCCGGTGACAAACATGTAAGAGCTGTCTTTGACCATGAAAATGAAATCCGTCATGGCCGGTGAATACACCGCGCCGCCGGCAGATGGCCCCATGATGACGCTGATTTGTGGCACCACGCCAGAGGCCAGAATATTTCGCTGAAATACTTCGGCATAGCCGGCCAGCGAGGCAACACCTTCTTGAATACGGGCACCACCAGAATCGTTCAGACCAATAACGGGCGCGCCATTTTGCATCGCCATGTCCATTATTTTGCAGATTTTTTGGGCATGCGTTTCTGATAGCGATCCACCAAAGACAGTGAAATCCTGCGAAAATACATAGACCATCCGGCCATTAATCGTGCCCCAGCCCGTAACCACACCGTCCCCTGAAGGGCGCTGCTTTTCCATCCCAAAATCAGTGCAGCGATGGGCAACGAACATATCAAACTCTTCAAAGCTATCCTCATCAAGCAAAAGATCAATCCGTTCGCGCGCGGTGAGCTTGCCTTTGGAGTGCTGTGCATCAACCCGCTTTTGGCCGCCGCCTTGGCGTGCCGCTTCGCGTCGCGCTTCAAGTTCTTGCAAAATATCTTTCATCACCAGGCCCCTTGCATCTTTAGGCGCTCTGATAGCCTGTATGAGGTTTATCGCAAAGTATTTTTAAGCAAATTTGCAAACATTTGTAAATCTAATTTTGCTAATCGGCAAATTTGCTAACTACAATTACAAGTAGAGAATTTTCCCATTTGATCAAAATTTCTGGACACTGCATCAGAAACTGAATACGAAACAGTGATGAGCAATTTTCCCAAAGCTCGGTTTTTAAACCATAGCACACAACCACATATGGCAACACTGATACTGCTTTCGAGCATTTCAGCTTTGGCAATGAATGTCTTTTTGCCAAGCCTACCACGCATGGCCGTGCATTTTGACAGCACGCCGGCAATTGTCGGGCTATCGGTTGGGATTTATCTTGGGGCCAGCGCGCTGCTGCAATTGGCTGCTGGGCCACTTTCTGATCTGTTTGGCAGAAGGCCTGTTGCCCTTTGGGCGCTCGGCATTTTTGCTGTGACCAGCGTATTGATCATCTATGCGCCAAATATTCATGTTTTTCTTGCCCTTCGCACGGTTCAGGCAATATCCGCCTGCTGTGTCGTTATTTCACGCGCCATCGTACGTGATACAACCGACACTGCTGAATCAGGGTCCAAAATTGGCTATGTCACCATGGGCATGGCGATCGTGCCTATGCTCAGCCCTGTATTGGGTGGATTTTTAGATGGCTGGCTTGGATGGCAAGCCAATTTTTGGTTTTTGGCCACTGTCGGGGGCGTTATTTGGCTGATTTGCTATCTAGATCATGGGGAAACAGCACCGCCATCGACCCATAAGATTAGCAGCCAATTTGCCGAATATTCCGAACTGCTTAAAGCGCGCAGGTTTTGGGGCTATTGCATTTCCTCGGCCCTTGGGGCCGGCGCGTTCTTTGCCTTTCTTGGCGGCGGCCCATTCGTTGGATCGGTGGTGTTTAATTTAACACCAGAAGCTCTTGGTATTTACATTGGCGTGCCGGCAATCGGTTATATTATTGGCAACTTTCTATCCGGCCGGTTTTCCAAGCAGATCGGGATCGATAGAATGGTGCTGTGGGGTTTGCTGGTCACTATGGCCGGGATGTCGCTATCTTTATTGGTAAGCTACGCCGGCTATGGCAGTGCGACAAGCTTTTTCGGCTTTATGACTTTTGTTGGCTTGGGCAACGGGATCACCATGCCCAATGCAACAGCTGGCATGCTGTCCGTTCGCCCGCACCTTGCAGGCGCCGCTTCTGGGCTTGGGGGCGCAATCATGATCGGTGGTGGGGCAGCCTTGTCCGCGGCCAGTGGTTTAATCTTGAAACCTGGCAGCAGTGAAATGCCTTTGGTGTGTCTGATGTGGCTTTCCGCCGCTGGCGGTGTGCTCTGCATCCTTTACGTTCGTCGCCGCAACGCTGCGCTAAGTGATAAATAAACCTTGCCCCATCCACTTTGCAAAGTTAGAAAATTTATAAGCTAATTTTGCAAAGGCCCACACGATGAGGGGACGAAAAATCTATGCTGGGGCAAAGCTGCGCGATCTGCGGCAACGGCTTTCGCTGACCCAGAAATCTTTTGCAGCAAAGCTTGGGGTATCCCTGCCCTACCTCAATCAAATGGAAAACAATAACCGGCCGGTCTCAAGCGCCGTTTTATTGGCGCTGGCGCAAGAGTTCGGTTTTGATGTAACTGAACTTTCAACAGGTGATAGCGAGCGTCTTGTGAGCGATATGCGGGAAGCTTTGGCCGATCCCATCTTCGCGGAAACCCAGCCGGCACTGGCCGATGTGCGACTTGCTGCCTCAAACGCGCCGGTGTTGACACGCGCATTTTTAGAGCTTCATCGCGCCTACCGGCAAACCCAAGAACGCCTTATGTCGCTCGACGAAGCCTTGGGGCGCGATGATGCAAGGCTGCAGCCAAGCCCATGGGAAGAGGTCCGCGATTTCTTTCATTATTGCGACAATTATATAGACGCGGTCGACCGCAGCGCCGAGATTTTTGCCAAAGACTGCGACGGACCAGACTGGGTCAGAAACGCCGCGGAAAACCAACTTGAAAAGCACGGGGTGCGGCTGCGCTACACCGATCACCCGGCGCTTCGCCAGTTCGATGAAAACAGCCAGACGCTCAGCCTTTCAGTGCACAGCAGCCCGCAAACCCAAGCGTTCCAAATGGTCTTGCAACTGGCTTTGATCACCCAAAATTCTTTGATTGAAGCCACTTTGGACTTGGCGCGTTTTCAAACCAACGAAGCCCGCGCCATCGCTAAAATAGGGCTTGCGAACTACTATGCAGGGGCAGCCTTGATGCCCTATGGGCTATTTCTTGAGGCCGCGCAGTCAGAACGTCATGATCTTGAGCGCCTTGCCACCAAATTTGGGGTGTCGGTTGAACAGGTTGCGCACAGGCTGTCGACATTGCAGCGCCCCGGAGCAAAGGGCATACCTTTCTTTTTTGTCCGTGTTGATCAGGCGGGTACTATCACCAAAAGGCATTCAGCCACCCGGCTACAGTTTGCCCGTTTTGGCGGCGCTTGCCCGCTTTGGAATGTGCACCGCGCGTTTGAAACACCGGGCCGGTTTTTGCGCCAACTGGCGGAAACACCAGACGGGGTGCGCTATATTTCATTGGCGCGCGATGTCTCGAAAGCGGGGGGATCTTTTGGCGCACCCGTGCAACGTTTTGCAATTGCGCTCGGCTGCGAGATCAAACATGCTAGCGCTCTGGTTTATTCAGATACGCTTGATATGAACAACCCCGATGCGTTTGAACCGATTGGCATATCCTGCCGTCTCTGCGAGCGAAAGAATTGCCATCAACGCTCTGTTCCACCACTTGAGCGCAATCTTTCGGTTGATCCGAACCAGCGCGATATTCTTCCCTATTTCATACGCTAAGCTTGTTGATCGGCTTCAATTTGAGCCTTCAGGATATGGCAGAGCAAGGCCAAGTGATCCATCGCCAAATAATCCTTTGATCCCGATTTTTCCAGCTTGGCCTTACGATCTAAAAACTCGCCATGCGCCTTTACCAGACGGTCATAATAAGGATCGTTCACCGCAGGCATTAGTTCAACAGACTTTATGCGCTGCCTAAAAAGTTGGTCAAAGTCCAAAACATAAGAGAGCGT
>CABZJG010000050.1 GCA_902525995.1 Paracoccaceae bacterium
GTTGCCGCTGTGTTTAAGCATAGATTACGCACTTCTGTCCCGATATGTTCTCCAACTGTGCAATCGGCACCACACTTCAAATGTTCCAACAGAAATAGCAAGCGGAGCAGCTTGATCAAATCACCCCGTCGAGGGGCGAGTTTGATCAATAGAGGGGCCTGTTCCGGCCCCCTTTTTCACGAACAATAGACAAGGCCGAGTTGTCGCGCGAGAAGAATTGCTAAAGCAATTGCATGTCAGTGTTCGTGCTATTCACCGATCTAAAGATCGGCGGCACGAGGCGCTCCTGCCCGCACCAACCTTGTCGATTGTTCGTGAAAAATTCCCCGACCCTTTCTTTCATCGCATTCAGGTTTGCAGGAGACGCGCAAGAGCGCGTTCCAACAAACCTAAACCATTTCGCAAGAACCGAAACGAGGGACTAATTAAGGCACAAATAGAAACCGTAAATAGAAAGACAATCGAACTTTGGGAAGTGTGGACAACAAGTAACGAAGGGGACGCGTGGACCTTTCTTGGTCGGTTCGACACTGCCAAAGAAGCAAACATTGAAGCTCTCAACCACAGCTTGGCCCAAAGCTTGAGTACAAGATCCTGCCCGTACAGATGCCAGTGGTCCACCCAAACCCATATCACAAATCTTACCACGCCCAACTCGATGAGCTGCCGTTCTAACACGTTGCCTCTAACGTGAACCACCTTCACCAAGCCCCGCCATTGTGTGGGGCTTGTTTTTTTTGAACAAGGCGCTGGTACTCGATCCTTGGCTTAAACACCGGGGATCTTTCGTTGGCCCCGTTTTTCCACCATTGGCATTATGGTAATTTTTAAACGCCATCCAAAGCGCTGAAACTGAGAAACTCTTGCTGGCCTGTTTGATTTATCTTCCTGTCGTGGCTTGGTCTTTTCCCCTTTGTTTAAATGGTTTTGAGAGTGTTTGTGGCTGCTTTGGGTTGGTGAGTAATGTTTATCAATCTTTCTGGCCCCTGTCAACTATAAAAAGAAGGCACGTCTACACAATAATTTGCAATCATAGTTTTTATGTGGTATTTTGGGTTTATGGCAGTTTATTATTTTGACGTGAAAAACATCAGTCGTAACGGTGCAGGCAGCGCCGTTGCGGCCGCTGCCTACCGTCACGGCACGTCGATGAAAAACAAAATAGACGGCATCACGAAGAACTATTCCGGCAAAGAAAAAGAGGTAACGCATAAAGAAGTTATGGTTCCAAGCGGCGCGCCAGATTGGGTTCGTGTGGCCTACGGATTGGAGAATGAAGGCGGTCTGGATGCGACCGGAGTTTCAGAAAAATTATGGAATGATTTGGAGGAACGAGAGCTTCGCTCGAACCGACGTGCCACTGCGGTCGTTGCCAAAAGTTTCACAATGGCGCTTCCAATTGAGCTTAGTCACGATCAGCAAATTGCTTTGGGTCGGGACTTTTTGGAGAGGGCTTTGTGCGAGCGTGGCGCGATTGTGGATTGGGTTGTTCACAGTAAGGAGGGCAATCCTCACATTCACGCTATGGCCAGCACACGGATTTTAGAGGAGGGTGGTTTTGGATTAAAGAGCCGTGTTTTGTTTGATCGCTCTACGTTGCACAATCTCCGTTTTAGTTGGGCGGAAATTGCCAACCATCATCTGTCAATGGCGGGGTTGGATGTGCGCATAGATCATCGCACTTTGGTGGATCAGGGTATTGAATTGAAGCCTGTTAGTTTCAGTGAAGATGTGGCTCGGGGTGTGGAAAAAGGAGGTGAGGTTTATCGGATCAAACAGCGCAGCAAGGAGGCGCGCCTTTTCAATGAGCAGTATTTGATGGAGCATCCAGAGCATGCTCTTGTGTTGATGTCTTCTGTAAATCCTGTCTTCTGCGAAGATGATTTAAAGGGCGAGATCATGAAGCGTGTGGGCTTGGTTTCAAGTACACAAGTTGAGGCGATGGTTGATGTTGCACTGGAGTCTTCTTCGGCGGTTCGTTTGGGCCGCGTTGATGCCTTAGATCGGGCTTTGTACACCACGAAATCACTTGTTGAAATGGAGCAAAAAATGCTGGTTCAGGCGCGCGAATTGGTAGGCTCCAAGTTGGCTTCCTCTGACTATGACGGGGTGGTGCCGCTTCTGGATAAAAGTTTGAGCGCAGAGCAGCGGCAGGCTGTTGAGGCGATGATTTCACCAAGCCGCCTGACGGCTGTTACGGGCTATGCGGGGTCGGGAAAATCTTATGCGTTTCGAGAGGCGGCGCGTGTTTGGCATCAGCGCGGCTTTAAGGTTTTGGGCGCTGCAATTTCGGGGAAAGGAACCGAGGAGCTTTCAGAAATTAAATCTATTTCTCTGGGAACGCTTGCGCAGTGGGAGGCGCGTTGGGATCGGGGGGATGTACCGCCAGAGGGCCGTTTTGTCATGTTTGTGGATGAGGCTGGTATGGTGGGTGCAAGTGTGTGGTCGCGCATTCAAGAGCGCGTGCATGCCATGGGCGGCAAGCTCATTGTTGGCGGTGATGCAGCGCAGCTTCAACCGGTTGCTGATGTAAGTGCGTTTTCTCAAGTTGTGGAGGCGGTTGGCGATGTGAAGGTTGGTCAAATTCGCCGTCAGCTCAAGCCAGAGGATCGGCGCGCTTCGTGGTTGCTTGCGCAGGGGGGCAGATCGAATTTTGCGGGTGCCTTCAAGATTTATCGCGATCAGGGCGCTATCAATATTGTTGAAGAAAGAGGGGATGCAATTGCGCATTTAGCGCAGGACTATTGGGGCGGTGCGGCGCACTCAGATCGGTTGGCGCTGGCCTTTTTAAATGCCGATGTTCATGCGTTGAATGCTGCAATCCGCGACGAGGGGAAGCGGCGCGGCGTCATCTCAGAGGAGGGAGAGATCGAGTTTTCCATTGGGCGTAAAGCCGTTTTGCCGCTGGCAAAAGGTGATCGGGTTCGTTTTGTACGGCCCTGGAAAGAGGTTTCTGTCACCAAGGGGAGTTTTGCGAGCGTTGTGGCTGTGGGGGAAGCTACCATCGTTCTGAGCGTTGATGGGGGCGGGGCGATTTCGTTGCCAGCTGAAAAGGCGGATTTTCTGCGTTACGGGTTTGCCACCACCATTCACAAATCACAGGGGATGACAGTTAAGGGCGATGTTTCTGTACTGCTTAGTTCGCATTTGAATCGTCATCTGCTTTATGTTGCGATGTCGCGGCACACAGAAAGCCTTCGCCTTTATGCGCCTTCAGAAGATCTGGGTAAGGTAAGCAGTCTGGTCAATCAAGCGCTTCGTTCGGATGAGCTTAGTATTGGGGATAGAGAGCAGGATGGCGCTCATGGATATCCGCGCTTTGGGGCTGCGTCTGTTGTCTCTGATATTGCGCAGCGCGCTGATATGGGTCCGGCGGCTCCGGCGCACCGTATTGATTTGGCAGGCGATGCCCATCTTTTGCGCGTGGGTTCGCGGGTGGCGGGGTTGTTGCGCGCCGAGTGGCGGGCAGGTGATGCGATGCTTGCAGATGATCCGCGTGGGTATGTGAGTGATCCATTAAAGGTGGTGGATGATCTTTTAAGCGAGGGCTCAGTTTTGCGCGCGAGCGATGTTGCCTCGCAGTTAAGTGCTGTTGTGAACAATCCAGATGTGTTCTTGCGGCTTTATGCGCAAGCTATGAGCCACCCCGATCTTGTTGTTCTGGATGAATTTGGCCTTCAAGGTGAGGGGCGTGTTTATACGTCCCGCGCGCGGTTTGATTTGGAGGCTGGTTTAATGGACCGCGCGGTTGCTCTGGCGTGCCGGCAGGCGGGTACGCATTTAAGTGATGCTGCCGTTGATCACAAAATATTAGATTTAGGGTTGTCTGAAGCGCAAGGTCAGGCCTTAAAGTATGCGCTTTGGCCGGGGCGCATTGGGCTGCTTGATGCCGAACGCTCCGGGGATTTGCTAGATGTGTATCAAGCGCTGCATGAATTATCGGTAGAGCAGGGCGCGCGCAGTATTGTTATTGGTCATCCGGTGCGGGGGTTTGCCTCTGAGCTTGAAGCTCATATGAATGTGGACCGGCTTAATGTTTATCAGCTTTCGCAGCAGGTCAGGGAACGCGCGCTAAAGCTTACAGATCGCGATGTCTTAATTGTGAGTGACGCCTCGAGTCTGCCAGCAGAAGATATTGATGTGCTTTTGTCTGTAGGTGAGCAAACAGGCGCGAAGCTGCTCTTGCAGCGTGATGCTCAGGCGGAAGGCCGTGGCGCAATCTGGCGTCATTTGTCCGCGCGGCTTCCAGTGAGCGTGATCGAAGATATGCAGGCCCCGGCCGAAAGCAAATGGTCCGAGTTACGCAGTGCATTAAGAGGGGCAGGGGATCCCGCGCAAATCTTTAATGCGCTGTATCAATCGGGCTCTCTTCACGGCGCTGATACCCAATCCATGCGCATTGAAGAGTTTGCCATGCGCTATGTTGAAGATCGGTCCGTTGATAAAGTGGGTTTTGCCACATCTCACGCTGCGCGGCATGACTTAAATACCGCTATAGCAGATATGCTCGTGGAACAGCTTGGCTCTGATGATACGCGGCGCATTGATATCTCTGGGGATCGCTCCTTATTACTTCATGTGGGCGGTCAGGTTGTTGTTGCCAAATCGGATAAGACGCTGGGAGTGGATGCTGGCACGCGGGCGCGTGTTGTGGGTTTGGGAGAAGGTTTTGTTGAGATCGCAGTTCAGGAGCGTATTTTAAAGCTTACTGATCTTCAGGCAGGTATTTTGGATCACGCTTATGTTGTGCATTCTGGTGACAATATCGGGCAGCGGGTTAAAAACAGTCATGTTTATATCACGCCCGGCGCAAGCCGTGAGGCACTGCGCAATATTTTAAGCAGCCATACCGAAGATATTGACGTTTCCATTCCTGTTGCGGCGGATCGGGCAGGGTCCTTCTTTGAAACTGTTCTGGGGCGTCATGAGCGCGCTGGCGTTCTGGATTATGGATTTGATCCTTCCAAAGCGCTTTTGGCTGCGGCAGAAGCATATCGTGCTCCAAGTGCGCAGGCAGATAAACCCATGCGGTCTGAAGACCGTGAGGCATTGGCTCTGACACATGATTTTTATCGAGCCAAGCCGGATTTCTTCGCAGAGGCATTTGTGCGCCGGCAAAACCGCTTTAGCGAGCAGGATCTGCGCTTAGAGGTTACGCGGGTCTTTAAAGATGCGTCTGATACTTTTGATCGGGACAGTTTTGTGCGTTCGGTTTTATCAGCGCCTTGCGTTGTTGAGGTTGGCGTCGATGTGGAAAGCGGACACGCTCTTTATTCAACGCATAGTCAAATATCGAGTGAAGCGGATTTGATTACGAAATCTTTGGGTCTGGCTGGTTCAAAGGTCTCTTCCGATCAGTTGGATTTGGCGCTGCCTGCTGACAGTGATGTTTTGGCGCTGATGAATATGCGCCGTTTGGGGCTTGTCGAGCTGGCAGGTGGTGATCGCGCGCGCGTTCTTGGATCTGCGGCGGATCGGTGGAAGGCGGAAGGCACCAAGGTTATTGGTGTGAGCCTATCCAAGCGAGGCGCGCAGCGTCTTGGCGAAGATCTGGGCATAGAGGCGCTCACGTTTGCCGCGCTTGAAGCTGCATGGGCGCGGGGCGGGTATCCCAAAGATGACAATTTTGTACTGGTTTTTGATGAAGCTGGTCAGGCGGAGGCTTCTGTGTGGCGGTCGCTTGTTTCCAAAACGGAAAGCCTGGGCGGCAAACTCGTTGCGGTCCGCGATCAGACCTCGATGTCTCCAATTGGCTCTTTGGATATCTTTAAGGCGCTGCGCCGTGAGATTGGCGCGCATCATGTTGGCCAGCGGTTTGCTCAAGAGTTGGCTGATGAGCGCCATGCCAGCTCTTCGTTACTTGAGGGGCATGGCCCTGCGGCAGAGGCGTTGGCGCTTTATAATGCGAAGGGGCGTGTTCGATTTGCCGCGCGTGAGGACAGTGCCAGAAGCGCAATTGCGCGCAGCTATTGGTCTCATGGGGCCGCTGCGGAGAGTTTGATATTTGTTGGCTCGAACGCGGCCGTGCGCCAAATCACGCAAGATGTTCGCGCAGCAGGTCTTGCCAATGGCCATTTGAGCAACGAAGTAAGTTATGGCCGGTTCTCATTGGCCGTAAATGATCGGGTGCGCTTTACCAAGGCCGATAGCGCACTTGGAATTTCTTTGGGCAGCACAGCGCGCGTGACGTCTTTAAGCACGGATCAAATTACATTGCATCTCGCAGGGGCGGGAGCAAATAGCGCAGAAGTGGTATTGCCGGCCTCCAAGCTTGAGTCCATTACCCATGACTACGCTCAGAGCGTTCACGCGGGCGCGGCGCGGGTTGTTGATCACAGCTATGTGATGGCGGCAAAGTTCATGGATAATGAGCTTTTTGCCACGGCTCTTTCACGGCATCGCAAATCGGTTCAATTGCATGTGCCTCAAACCGCGTTTCGTGATTACACGCGCCTTGAGCATGCCATATCCCATTCCAACGCTCTGGACGATATTTTAGACAAAGCCGCAGGCTCGCAGGTCAGTGCTGTGTCTGATCCGGATATTCTGTCTGCGCGCAATGATCGCATTGCGCAGTCTTTGCCGGCCAATACGCAGGGCGGTATGGATGCGCATATATTAGATATAGGCTCACATTTTGCAGGTTTGTTGGGTCTGCAATTTGAAGATGGCATGGCAATCTATGCCGCGCATGATCCGCGCGGTTATGGCGACAACCCCTATCGGGTTGTGGAAGATCTGTTGAATGAGCGTTCTGTCATTCGCGCGCGGGACGTGGCAACAGAGCTTGCAAAGGTTATCCATGAGCCAACAACATTCACGCGCAGTTTTGCACAAGCCATGAGCCATCCTGATCTTGTGCTGCTTGCCAGTGAGGATATTGAGGGTAGAGGGCGGGTTTATAGTTCTGGGGCCCATATTGAGCGCGAAATGAGGCTGGTGGATCAACTGGTTTCTATTTCTGCTTCTAAAAGTGAGTTCATGGCGCGGGAGCGCATATTGCGCAAGGCCACACAAACAAAGTATGGCCCGATGTCGCCCGATCAGGAACGGGCCCTGCGGTTTGCGGCCTCTGATACGCGAGCGGCGATGATTACGGGTGTGGCGGGATCGGGTAAATCAGCGGTTTTAAAGGGCGTGCATGATGTCTATGCCGATCAGGGCTGGCAGGTTCTCGGCGTTGCTCTTTCTGCTTCCGCCGCGAAGGGCCTTGAGAAAAACTCTGACATAAAGAGCTATTCTCTGGCGGGTTTGGAAGCCGGTTTAAAATCGGGCCGCATTGCTCTTAACTCCAAATCGCTACTGGTGGTGGATGAAGCGGCCATGCTGAGCGCGCAGAATTATGAGGGTGTGCTTAATGCCGCTCTATCTTCTGGTGCATCCCTAAGGCTGGTTGGGGACGGCGGACAGATTCAGCCTTATGGTCCCGGCGGTATGTGGCGCGCCTTTGAAGCGCGCATTGGCTCTGTTGTGCTTGATCGGGTGTGGCGGCAGGCTGATCCGGCTGATCAGCGGGCCACAGTGGATTTGATGCACGGCGGGGATCGCGCGCGCGCTGCTCTTGATCACTATGCTGCCAAGGGCGCGATTGTGGCGGCTGGAGAAAATGGAGATAATCACTTTTTGGAAACGGTACGCGGTTATATATATGACCGCTCCGCAGATAAGGTGGTGCTGGCCCATTCCAATGCTGCTGTTGCAGAGTTGAACAAGCGCATTCGCATTGCAGAAAAAATGCGGCGGCTTGAGAAAACCGATGTTTTGGAATTCAAAGACGGCACTGACAAAATTCTTGAGCTGCAAAAGGGTGACTGGATTGTGTTTCGGCAAAACAATCACGCCTTGGGCATTACAAATGGCACAAGAGCCAATGTGATTGGCGTGAATACAAAACGCGGCAGTTTTGATGTGCAAATCGGTTTTGGCGATGAGCGGCAAATCAAAACAATCGGGCTGAGTGATTTTAAATCCATTGAATATGGCTATGCGGTGACAACCGACCGGATGCAGGGGTCCAAAGCCTCCAGCGTTCATGCGCATATCACACCAGGTCTGGATCACAGCCGGCTATATGTCATGGCAACTCGCCATGTTAATGACGTGAAGTTCTATGTAGGGCAGGGTGAAGAGATCACGGCCAAACAGGCGCTTGAGAAAATAGCGATGAAACAAAGCCCTGCGCAAAGTGTGATGAACCCCGAATTTGGTTTCTCGATGCAAGAGAGCTTTACCCAGAGTTTTGAATCACAAGCGCAAAGCCCTGACGCGCGCAGCTCACAGGGCGCTTTGGGCCAATTTCTTGCAGCGCATACGGATAATAAATTCGCGCAAAATGCAGCTAAATTTGCAAGCTGGTTCTCAGGACATGAGGGTGAAAAACTCTTTGTCGAAGGCAGCGATCTTAGAGCGCTTGGGGCTGTGATTGAAAGCAATAGCCTCCATCATGCGCAGCGCATGGCGGGCGATGAGCAGCAAGCGGTTGCGTCATTGCTTCGACTGGCAGCGCAGGTTGATCCATTGCCGAAAAAAGAGCGCCCTGCGCATTACCCTGCGCGCGCAGAAGAAAACGCACGGCTCTGGACGGGCTGCGGCGTGGATGATCCTGTATTGCCGCATGCGCGCGTTCTTTCCCGTGCATTGAGCATTGCAGAGCATAAAGGGGATACTCAAAACGTAGATCATTTGAAAACAGCTTTGGAGCTTGTGGCGGTTCAAGCCATTGAAGCGCGCGAAGAGGGCCGCTATGACGCCCTGCTTGAACAAGCTTCAAAACCCGTTCAGACCAGCCTTGATCATCTGGTTCAAAGTTCTGAGGCAAGCGCTTCCGTTCAGCGTAAAGCGCCAAGACGCTCGCCGCCGCGCGCTTATAGTATGTTTGATATGCCATATGATTGGAGCCTGGATCGCGAAACCCGCTCTGCGCTGCGCATTATGAAAAAGCAGCTTTCCCCAAGTTCCGTAAAGCGTGCAGTGCGCAACATCGATGCGTTTCAGGCAACACAAAAAGACATGCAGCTTGCAACGGGGCAAGCGGCAAGGAGTGATACTATGAATGTTGAAGAACAAGCGCTCATGGAGCCGAAGGTGGCCACAAGCACTTCGGAGCGTATGAATGCTATGAATGCGTTTTTGGGTGGTAAAATTACCGAGGATGACTTCACCAAAAAGCTTGGTGTTGGGCGTTTGGATTATGTGACGGATGTTGATTTTAACGGTGAGGTATTAGACGCTTATTCAGATGGCAAGATAAGCGAAGCGCTGTTTAATAAAATATTAGAACTCGACGTGCCAGAGCCTAAGGGGGCAGAAAAGCAGGTACAAGAAAACTTTAATAAACCGCCTGTTTTTGACACAGAAGAAATCGCACGGGTGATGCGGAGCAATGTGGTTCCCGAGGATAATTCGCGTAAAGCGGCGATTTCTCTGGCGGCTCTTATTCGCCAAAGTGACGGATTTAACGACAACCTGAAGTCAAAAGATCTCATTGAAAGCGTCTATAAAGTGCTCGATGCGGTTAATCGTCTTTCCTTGCCAGAGAGTGAGGCGCGTAAAGCCTTTGCCAAAGCCTCAGCTGATTTACGTCACGAGCGCGACATCATGCGCAAAGAACTTGTTGAAGTAGATGCGTGCGAAGAAATTATTGATACCTTTATTATTGATGGCAAAATTCTGGGCTATGACCCTAGAGACGAAGATGGCCGTGCCAGAAAGGTCATTAACAAGCTGCAAGACCAGCTGCGCGAGGGGCTACCCGAAAGCCCTTGGGTTACGCCAACTGAAGCAGATAAGCTCGCCGCAAAACTGCACTATTCAGAGTCTGAATATCTTGAAGCTGTCGATCCGGATAAAACAGTCCGCAAGGCCCTTATTAAAGCGATTGCTTATAATAAAGCGGCTCCCGTGGAAGAGATATTCAAACAGCGGGGTGCCGTGTTGGATATTCTGAACGCAGGTGGATTATCAGAAGAGCCAGACGGAACAAAGCAGCTTGCGAAAGAGTATGACCTTCGTGTCAAACTTGCCAGCTTCTTTGAGGTCAATGAGATCGTCGCCATGGCCGATGAAAAGCAGGACTTGCCAAACAGCCTCAAAGATAAGCTCTCACTGCAGCGCGAGGATCTTGCAGGCTTAGTTCAGAACATCGCAGGCGGCGCTCGATATGACAAATTACCTTCCTTGAAAGAATTGCGCCTCAGAAACAGGTGGGTGGCTCAAAGTCTGGATCAATCACCGGGCATGGATATGGGGTGGTAGCAATTTAAAAAGGCCCAACAAAGTGAGGTTTTTGAATGTACTGCATTGATCAAAATACGTTTGAACCTGAGAGCGCCGAAGGCCAATCCATTTTGGCGGCTGCTTGGGAAGCTAAAAAGAGGGCCGATTGCCTTTGCAAAACACCGCCGCCGCAGATGTATATTGCGTGTGTTGGCGGCAGCTACATTGTCAAGAGGATGCCAGATAGCGGCCCGAGCCATGCACTCACCTGCGAAAGTTATACTGCGCCCGAGTTTTTGAGCGGCATGGGCCAGCTTGAGCGCGCTGTGCGCACGGATGATGACAAAACAACAAAAACGCTGGCTGTGAATTTTTCGCTATCGATAAGAGGCGCTGGTGCTGCGCCTACGCCAAGTGAGGCCTCCGAGCCCCGCGATATTATT
>CABZJG010000051.1 GCA_902525995.1 Paracoccaceae bacterium
GTTCATAATGCCTTTGGGGTCAAGGGCGGCTTTGATCGACCGCATCGCGGCCAGTTTTACCGGATCGCCATAGCGCTCTAGATCATCGGTTTTAAGCCGTCCAATGCCGTGTTCTGCGCTGACTGATCCTTGCATCTGATGCACCAGATCATGCAGCGCACGTTTGATTTGGTCGCGCTCCTTTAGATGATCATCACGGGTTTTGCCCGGCATCGGAAAGACATTGTAGTGCAGATTGCCATCCCCAAGGTGACCGAAGCAATTGATCCGGAACGCGCCAATCGCCGCCAATACCACACGGCCTTTGGCGATAAACTCAGGCACCATCGACAGCGGCAATGAAATATCATGACTGGACACGGACCCGACCAGTCGGTTGGCTTCGGGGATTTGTTCGCGAATGGCCCAAAACTCATTGCGCTGGGCCTGTGTTGTGGCCAGCAGCCCATCACTGACCAGTCCCGCCTCTAACGCGCTGCCAAACATACCTTCAAGAATGCTTTGGGCAGCAATATCGCCATTGAGACCGACCTCAATCAACACGCACCACTCAGGGGGGGCTTCAAACGGCTGGCGCACCTGCGGCAATGTCTCGGACAGAAATGCAAAGCCTTGCCGGTGGATCAACTCAAAAGCGCTAATCGCCTCACCTGCATGATCGCGCGCCATATCCAAAAGCTCTAGCGCGGCCTGCGGCGAAGGCACGGTCAACAGCGCAGTGCCCACGGACGACGGCTGCGGGCTAAGCTTGAGCGCAGCGGCGGTTATCACCCCCAGTGTGCCTTCCGAGCCAATCAGTAGATTGCGCAGATCATATCCGGTATTATCCTTGCGCAGCCGGCTGAGCCCGTTCCAGATGGAGCCATCCGGCAGCACCGCTTCGAGCCCAAGGCATAAATCGCGCGCATTGCCATAGCGCAGCACATTCACGCCGCCAGCATTGGTGGCCAGATTACCGCCAATCCGCGCCGATCCTTCGGCTGCCAGAGACAGCGGAAACAGCCGGCCCCGGTCTTGAGCGGCCGATTGTATATCTGCCAGTATTGCGCCTGCATCGGCAACCAAGACATTCTCAGGCGGATAAACAGCGCGAATTTTAGTCATCCGCTCAAGCGATATGATCAGAGGCGCCGGCCCGTTTGCATAGATCTGGCCGCCAACCAAACCGGTGCCGCCTCCATAAGGCACCACCGCCACTTTACCTGCCTGTGCATGGCGGATGAGGCAGGCCACCTGTTCAGTGCTTTCAGGCAAAGCCAAAACGCCCGCCTGCCCCGCCCAACGGCCGCGTGGCTCTTCTAGATAGCGCGGCTCTGGCGGGCGAAATATCCGCTCAGGCAGGTCACATTTTAGCTTTGCTAAAAACCTATCGTCAGCCGCGTTCAACCGCATGCTTTCTCCTTTAAGATGCGCAGGGCGCAGCCATGCTTTCAACTATCCAGCCGAGGTTTTTCCCCGGCGATCATTTCTTAGAGCTGCATATAGCACGTGGGTACGCCACCGGCCATTAATCTGCAAATAAGCTTGCGCCACGCCCTCGTATTTATAACCGCATTTTTCCAAAACCCCACGCGAAGCTTTGTTTTCCGGCAAACAGGCGCTTTCGATGCGGCTGATATCCAATGAGGTAAAAGCATAATTAACCATAGCGCTGAGGGCTTCGCGCATATAGCCTTGGCGGGTATGCTGCACGCCCACCCAATAGCCCATAGAACCCGCCTGTGCTGGGCCACGCCGTATATTGGACAGGGTGATCGCTCCGATCAAAACGTTGTCACTGCGGCGGCTCAAAAAAAGGGGCATCCCGGTGCCTTCATTGATCAGCCGCTGCGCCCAATGAACACGCGTGGTAAAGGCTTTTCGGGTCAGATGATCTTTGGCCCATGTTGGCTCCCACGGGGTGAGAAATTCGCGGCTGGAAGACCGAAGCTCCACCCATGCACGATAATCGGAATGCATCGGCGCGCGCAAAGTAAGCCGTTCGGTTTCAATCCGGACTTTGCGCTTGAACAAAAACATCACGCAGCGCGTCTTTGTTGCAACTCCGCCCAAGCCGGAGCCTTTTCAACAGGGCCATAGAGCGCCAACGCCGATGGCGCAGCAATCGCGATGTGTTCGCCGTAGCGGCGCAGGTCTTCCACCGTTACCGCATCAATTTTCTGCACGGTTTGCTCCAATGTTGGCACATAACCCCAAACTTGAACCATCCGCGCCAACCGCTCGGCGCGGCTTGAGGCACTTTCCAGTCCCATTAAAAGTCCGGCTTTCATTTGCGCCCGCGACCGGTCCACTTCGGCAACCGTAATATCGCCAGCTGCACGCTTCAACTCATCCAGTGTGAGCAAGGCGAGCTCGCCGAGCTGTTCACCGCTGGTGCCGGCATAGATGGTGGTCATGCCGGTATCACTAAACGCGCCGGTTTGGGCAAAAATAGTATAGCAAAGGCCACGCTTTTCACGAATTTCCTGAAACAGCCGCGATGACATTCCGCCGCCCAGCGCGATGGAAAAAATCTGCGCCGCGTAAATATCGTTATCGCGGTAACTTGGGCCTTCAAAGGCCAGCGCCATATGCGCCTGCTCTAAGGATTTTGCCTTGCGAAAGTCACCACCTTGAAAGCTGGCCGCGCCAAAGTTTTCGCTTGGCCCACCCGCCTTAAGATCGCCAAAATGGTCTTCGGCCATTTTCACCAATGCCTGATGATCAACCCCGCCTGCGGCAGCCAAAATCATGCGCTCGGGCCGGTAATGCTCGGCGATAAAGCCTTGCAGATCATCCCGCGAAAAGTTTTGCACCCGCTCACTGGGCCCAAGAATTGTGCGGCCAAGGGGCTGGTCCGGATAGGCTGTTTCCTGCAGCCAGTCAAAAATGACATCATCGGGGGTATCCAGGGACTGCCCGATTTCTTGCAAAATCACCCCGCGCTCTGTTTCGATTTCTTTTTCATCCAATACGGAATTGCGCAGAATATCAGCTAGAATTGTGCAGGCCAGCGGCACATCATTTTTGAGCACCCGCGCGTAATAAGCGGTCACCTCACGGGAAGTATAGGCATTGATATGCCCGCCAACATCCTCAATTGTTTCTGCAATTTGCAGCGCACTGCGGCTGGTGGTGCCTTTAAAGGCCATATGTTCCAGAAAATGCGCAATCCCGTTTTGGCGCGGCAATTCATGCCGGCCTCCGGCTTTGATCCACACTCCGATCGAGGCGGACTCCAAGCCCGGCATATGCTCAGTGACGATTTGAAAACCGTTCGGTAGGGTGTGATGCTCTACACTCAAGATGTAATCCGTTCTTTAATAAATTTTTTCAAAGCGCCCAAATCATTGGCAACGCGCGACAGCCGTTCTGGCCGATCATAAAGATCAGCCATACGCTCAGGCAGCGGCGGGTGCAAGCCAGAGGCGGCTTCAACCGCTGCTGGGAATTTGGCCGGATGGGCGGTTGCCAAAGTGATCATTGGGGTTGCGCTGTCACGCATCTCTTCGGCGACGTGAACACCAATGGCAGAATGCGGACATAAAAGCTCACCTGAGTGCTGATGCCAATAGGTAATCGCCGCAGAGGTTTGCGCCTCAGAGGCGCGGCCAGAGACAAAATCACCAGCCAAGCGTTGCTGAACGCCCTGCGACACAGAAAACCCGCCGGTGGATTTAAGATCCTCCATCAATTGCGCCACTGCTGCGCCATCCCGGTCATAGGCATCAAATAAAGCCCGCTCAAAATTCGAACTGACCTGAATATCCATCGATGGGCTGATCGAGGGAATAACCTCTTGGGTTTGATAGGCCCCAGTGCTCAGGCAGCGGTGCAAAATATCGTTCTGGTTTGTGGCCACCACCAGTTGATCAATACCAAGCCCCATCCGCTTGGCAATATAACCGGCAAAGATATCACCAAAATTCCCTGTGGGCACTGTAAAGCTAACCTTGCGGTGCGGCGCCCCAAGCGCAACAGCCGAAGAAAAATAATACACCACTTGGGCCAGAACCCGCGCCCAGTTGATCGAATTGACACCAGCCAATCTTACCCCATCGCGGAACTCAAAATCATTGAACATATCTTTAAGCCGGGCCTGACAGTCATCGAAATGACCATCCACGGCAATGGCCTGCACATTGGCTTCGCTCGGGGTGGTCATTTGCCGGCGCTGCACTTCTGAAACACGGCCATGCGGGTATAGGATAAACACATCGACCGCATCCAGACCGCGAAATGCTTCTATTGCCGCGCTACCGGTATCGCCGCTGGTGGCCCCCACGATGGTCACCCGCTGACCGCGCCGCGCCAGTGCAACCTCAAACAGCTGACCGATCAGTTGCATGGCAAAATCTTTAAATGCCAATGTCGGGCCATGGAACAATTCAAGCAGGAAGTGGTTGGATGAAAGTTCCACCAATGGAGCGCGGGCGCTGTGGCCAAACCCGGCATAGGCGCGGGCAATGATATCGCCAAATTCTGCATCGCTAAACGTATCGCCCACAAAAGGCCGCATCACTCGGAACGCAACTTCTTCATAGCTTAGTCCAGCCAGCGCCGCGATATCATCCGTCGTCATTTGCGGAATGGTTTCGGGCACATAAAGACCACCATCGCGGGCCAGCCCAGTGAGCATTGCATCGTCGAAGGTCAGTATCGGTGCCGCGCCGCGGGTTGAGATATATTTCATCCGTTCAAGCCTTTTTTCGGGTGCGCGTGCGGCGCAGGAAAACTGCACTCATAATGATCCAAACCGCGGCCAAAGAAAACCAGGTTATGGCATATTGCAAGTGGTCATTTGGAATGCTGCTGCTGTCTATGGGCAAAGGCGACACAGCTTTTTGTGATGGCGACACCTGTGAGGCCACAATCAAAATGGGCAGGGTTCCAAGCTCATTGGCCATGGCCTCGATATCGCGGGCAAACCAGATATTTTTGTCCCGATCCGGCTCTGGTGTATAGCTGTCTATTTCATCCGGCCAATGCAGATTTCCAAGAACCGACATCTCTTGCTCAACAAAGGGCGGCAAAGGCGTTTCGATCTTTATAAAACCGCGGTCCAAAAGCACCCTTCGCCCCTCTGTTTCAAAGGCCGAAATAAGCCGGTAGCCCGCACCGATCTTCTTTTGGCTGACCAGCACCCGAAGCGTGGCGGGTTGCAGCTGCCCCACTGCCTTTACCGGTAAATACAGATCTTTCGTCACTGTTGGTTGTTGCGGAATTTCCACAGGCTGCGCCGCGATTTTGCTGTCAATTTCGTGCAAGATCGCCTGTTTCCAAGCCAGCCTGTCCAATTGCCATTTGACCAAGCCCAACAGAACGGCCGTACCAGTCAATCCAAAAACAATGACAAAAAGCACGCGTTTCAAGCTAGTCTTCCATCTGGCCAAAGAAAAAGCGCACAGGTCACCTGTGCGCTTTGGTTATGCGATAAGCTGGGTTGGGCTGCAACCGCAATTGCGCCCCTAGCCGCCCCAGATGTAGACAGCCGCAAACAAGAACAGCCAGACCACATCCACAAAGTGCCAATACCAAGCAGCAGCTTCAAATCCGAGGTGCGACTGTGCCGTAAAGTGGCCGCGCAGAACCCGCATCAGGCAGACAAAAAGGAAGATGGTTCCAACCAAGACGTGGAAGCCGTGAAAACCAGTGGCCATAAAGAAATTGGCGCCATAGATATTGCCGGAAAAGCCGAAAGCTGCATGGCTATATTCATAGGCTTGGAACACTGTAAACAAAGCGCCCAATGCAATGGCAATGATCAAACCCCATTTCATGTCTTCACGGTTTTCTTCATGCACCAGCGCATGGTGCGCCCAAGTGGCCGCCGCGCCAGAGCAGAGCAGGATCAGGGTATTGATCAACGGCAGGTGCCATGGATCAAAAGTTTCAATGCCAACCGGAGGCCAAACACCGTCTACCATTGGGCTCATCTCGCCCATCGGATACATCGCGTGTTTGAAAAAGCTCCAGAACCAGGCGAGAAAGAACATCACCTCGGACATGATAAACAGGATAACCCCATAACGCAGTCCGATTAAAACCACAGGCGTATGATCACCGGCAAAGTTTTCGGCTACGGTTTCCGCCCACCAGCCATACATGACGTAAAGCACCCCCACAAAGCCGATCAGCATCATCCACGGGCCACTCCCATGGAAATACAAAACTGCACCGAACAGCATTATGAAGCCGGCAACCGCCCCAAGGAACGGGTACAAAGAGGGGTTTAAGATGTGGTAGTCGTGATTTTTTTCATGTGCCATGATGGTCCCTCTTTGGAAGGTTTAGTTGACAGGTGTTAACGGGCTCTGCACAAGCGCGGCTGACCGCTCCGGCAGATCAATTTCGTAAAAGGTATAGGACAGTGTGATGACCTTTGTAAACTTTGCATCACGATCTTCTACCAGTTCTGGATCGACAAAAAAACTGACGGGCATTTGAACCCGCTCACCGGGCTGCAATATCTGCTCTTCAAAGCAGAAACAGTCAATTTTGGAAAAGAATCCACCGGCTTCATAGGGGGTCACATTATAGGATGCAGACCCGGCAATCGGACGATCAGTCGGGTTATAAGCTTCATAAAACGCAAGCCCTGTTTCGCCGATACGCAGCTCCATTTCGCGCTCAACAGGGGCAAACTGCCACGGCATGTCGCGCTCAAGCGAGGCGTCAAACCGCACTTTGATGGTTCTGCTCAGGATCTCATCTGATCCGGCATCAGCCACATTGGTGATCCCGCCAAAGCCGGTAACGCGGCAAAACCAGTCATAAAAGGGCACCGAGGCCCATGCCAGCGCGCCCATCACAACAACAAGTGCAAGCGCCTGAAGCGCGGTTTTGCGTTTTGCGCGTTCTGACACAAAATCAGACATCAGCCCTGAACCTCGGCCGTGGCGCGTTCAAAATCACCGTTCGTGACTTTGACAACCGTCAATCCGAACACGATCGCGACCAAAGCCACCAGTACCAAGCCCACGCCCATATTGCGGCTAAACCGGCGTTTGTGCAATTCGTGATCGGGGCGAAAGCTCATAGCAAGCCCCCCAGCACAAAGCGGTCCAGCCCCGCTTCGATCAAGATCGCCACAAAAAGGGCAAAAAGATAAAACAGAGAAAGTTTGAAAAATTTGCGCTCGACAAGAAACTGATCTGCCGCACTGTCCGCTTCACTGCGCCGCCAGATTTTCACAGCACCAATGACAAACCAGATGTTAAGAGCAATGGCAACGCCAAGATAAACCACGCCGCCGATTGCGCTAAAGCCTGTCCCAATGGCAATCAGTGCAAGCAGCACTGTGTAGACCAAAATATAAACCCGAGTTGCGCGGCACCCGTGCGTTACGGTCAACATAGGCACGTCCGCATTGTCGTAATCATCACCCATAAACAAGGCCAAAGCCCAGAAATGCGGCGGCGTCCACATGAATATCAGGGCAAACATCAACAGCCCCTCAACAGACACCCCTCCGGTGGCAACGACCCAACCGATAATTGGAGGAAATGCCCCTGCAGCCCCGCCGATAACGATGTTTTGAGGTGTCGACCGTTTGAGCCACATGGTGTAAATCACCACGTAGAAAAAGATCGTAAAAGCCAAAAAGCCTGCTGCAAACCAATTCGCCGCAAGCCCAAGCATCACAACTGAAAACCCCGAAAGCGCAAACCCCAGCGCTTTAGCATCTTCCGGCGCAATCAAACCAGCTGGTATCGGGCGCTTGCGCGTACGCTTCATCACCCGGTCAATATCTGCGTCCCACCACATATTCAGGGCGCCCGATGCCCCGCCGCCGACGGCAATAAAAAGCACCGAAACCAATCCGACAAATGGATGCACTGCAACCGGCGCTGCCAGCAATCCAACAAATGCCGTAAACACCACAAGCGCCATCACCCTCGGCTTAAGCAAGGCAAAGTAATCGCCAAACTGGGCCTCAGTAGTACCTAGACGGACGCTTGTTGTATCGCTCATCGCTAACTCGCTTTGTGCAGCCCGGCAAAATCACCGGGCCAGTCGCTTTAGTCGGCTTGTGCCACATCGTAACTTAGGGGCGTGCCGGCATACTCTTCGATCGCGCCGTTCAACCAAGCATCATAAGCCTCTTGGCTGACCACTTTGACAGTGATTGGCATATAGGCATGGTCTTTTCCGCAGAGCTCAGAGCACTGGCCGAAATAGACACCCTCTTTGTCCGCCTCAAACCACAATTGCGCCAGACGGCCCGGAACAGCGTCTTGCTTGACACCAAAGGCCGGAATGGTCCAGCTGTGGATCACATCCGCACCGGTCAACTGCATTACAACCACTTTGTTCACTGGCACAACAACAGCTGTGTCTGTGGCCAGCAAAAATTCGTCGCGGCTGTATCCGGCGGCGATCAATTCGGCTTCAACCTCATCATTCATCACTTTGCCATCACCAATCATGAAGCTGTCAAAGCCAAAATCATGGTCGACATACTCATAGCCCCAATACCACTGGTATCCAGTGACTTTGATATTGATGTCACCTTCTGGAATTTCCTGTTGATTGAACAAAACCGGCAGAGATAACACGCCAATACCCACGAGTATGGCAATCGGGACGACTGTCCATGCCACCTCAAGCGGTGAGTTATGGGTAAAGGATGCCGGATTTGGATTGGCGCGGCGATTAAACCGGATAATCACGTAAAGCAGCAAGGCAACCACAAAGAGCGAAATCAGTGTGATAATAATAAATACAAAATTATCGAGCCATTGAATTTCACGGGCCAACTCTGTTGCTGCAGGTTGAAAGTCGATACCACGCTCTTTTGGCTTACCAATGATCTCTAGCGTGTCTTGGGCATAAGCTGGAACAGCCAAGCAGGCTGCCAAAAGTCCAAATAGCTTCGTTGTCAGTCGCATAGTTCACCCCAGTCCTTTGAGTGGTGTCTTCAATAGAATATACAGGATTAGTGCTCTGTGGACAGAATCCCGTTGTACTTTGGTTGCTAAAGAACATATTCTGCGCCAGAGATAAAGAAAGAAGCTTGCGGCAAACGGACGCTTCTGACCACTTCTTTGGAAAAACGCACCTGATCCGGACCCCTGTTATGACAGACCTCGCTTTTGCCCCCTTTGAAAGCCACCTTGACCAACACACCGCACTGTCAATGTTGCAAAACACTGTTGCCAAGGCAGAAGATGGCGAGCTGTTCTTTGAGCGCCGGCGGTCTGAAACTCTTGTGTTTGATGATGGGCGTCTGAAATCTGCAAATTTTGACGCCGAAGAAGGCTTTGGTCTGCGCGCGGTTCTGGGCGAGGTCACGGGTTATGCCCATTCAACAGAAATTTCCGAAGCGGCTCTGAAACGTGCGCAAGGCACCGTGGCACTGGCCGCGCAATCGGGTGGCGGAACATGGGCCGATGCACCAGCGCGCACAAACCGGTCGCTCTATCGTCCAATTGATCCCACGTCAGAGACCACATTTGCAAGCAAAGTGGATCTGCTGTGCGAAATTGATGCCTTTCTCCGTGGCCTTGATCCGAGGGTGGTTCAAGTCAGTGCCGTGGTGTCTGGCGAATGCCAAGAGGTGGTAATCCTTCGACCGGACGGTACAATTTACAGCGATACCCGGCCAATGACACGGGTCAATATATCGGTCATCGTAGAGCATGAGGGCCGCCGCGAAACCGGATCGGCAGGTGGTGGAGGCCGCTACGAGCTAGATCGTCTGATGTGCGCAGAAGATTGGCAACCTAAGGCCAAAGAGGCTTTGCGCATTGCTTTGGTCAATCTAGACGCCGTGGCTGCCCCAGCGGGTGAAATGGATGTGGTTTTGGGACCGGGATGGCCGGGGATATTACTACATGAGGCTATCGGGCACGGATTGGAGGGCGACTTTAACCGCAAAGGCAGCAGCGCGTTTGCCGGTCTGATGGGCAAACAAATCGCTTCTCGGGATGTAACGGTTCTTGACGATGGAACAATTCCCGACCGCCGTGGATCAATTAGTATTGATGACGAGGGCACGCCTTCAGGCAAAAATACCCTGATCGAAAATGGCGTGCTTGTTGGGTATATGCAGGATCGACAAAACGCGCGGTTGATGGGTGTTGAGCCAACCGGAAATGGCCGCCGGCAAAGCTACGCCCATGCGCCAATGCCGCGCATGACCAACACCTATATGCTGGGCGGCACCAATACACCTTCGGATATTTTATCCGATCTCAAAGACGGGATCTATGCAGTTGGCTTTGGCGGCGGTCAGGTGGATATTACAAACGGCAAATTTGTATTTTCCTGCACCGAGGCCTACCGCGTTAAAAACGGCAGGGTCGGCCAGCCGATCAAAGGCGCCACATTAATCGGCGACGGGGCCACGGCTTTGAAACACATCCGCGCTTTGGGCAATGATATGGCGCTTGATCCGGGCATGGGCAACTGCGGCAAAGCCGGCCAATGGGTGCCGGTCGGGGTTGGACAGCCAACGGTGATGATTGGCGGTCTGACCGTGGGCGGCTCTGCAGGATAGCTTTG
>CABZJG010000052.1 GCA_902525995.1 Paracoccaceae bacterium
CTACCAGCCCAGCGACCAAGGGTGCGTAAAAACCTGCGTTCAGCATGCGGGTTGCGGCGCCGGGTGCGCAGGGCCGGGCACATGGCCTGTGCATCGCGCAGCAGCTGGCCGCGCTGCAAGCCCATTGCATTGGCTGCCGGGCTTAGCGAACAGAGCACTTGCCGCTGTGCGTGATCGTGCACCACTGCAAAGGGGACCTCGGTCATCTGCTGCTCAAGACGCAAAAGGCGTTCTGCGCCAAGACGAGGAAACCAGATACACAGAATACGGCGATGGGGCATTTTACACTCGGCAAGACAAATGTTCTTTTTTTGTTCTTTTAGCGATATTGCCAAAGCGAGTCGAGCGCAATTCCAAGAAGGTGCAACGACCTTTGAAATCAAACAGCAGCGCTGCGCCTTGGCCGCCTAAGGCGCCTTGGTGAAAAGGAGCCGGACTTTCCTTCTGCCCAATTGTTCCTATATTTAAGGAACCGACCAAAGATCACCACCGCTCAATTCAATGGGAGCCGATTATGAAAAAAGCCACCCTTACCTTTGCCCTGATGCTTTTGGCAACGCTGTCCTTTGCCCATGCCAATGTCACCTCTGAGGCCGTCAAGGCCAGGATGACCCTGATGACAGACTTCAAAGCCCCGTTGACGTTGATTTCACGCATGGCCCGCGGCAGTTTGGACTTTGATGCCGAAGAGGCCGCCGAAGCCAAAGGCGTGCTGCTTGGTCTGGCCCAGGATGTCCCGGCTAAATTTAGCGAAAATGTGACGGAAGCAGCCTCAGGCGCTGCGCCGGAAATCTGGACCAATTGGGATGATTTTCTGGCCAAATCTGAGGCTTTTACCGCAGCGGTGCAATCTCTTGATACCAGCTCGCCCGACGGGCTTGGCGCCGGGCTTGGGGCGATCGGCGCCGGCTGTAAATCCTGCCATCGGGTCTACCGGATCAAGTAGTCTGCCATCACCTTTTTGGGCGTGCCGCTGCTGAATGTGCACCGGGCCATAAGAACGATACACTGGCAAAGTGATCAGAAACTGGAAAGGGCGTCCTCTACGTGCACTCGGTTGGCGATTTGCCTCCAGGCCTTGCCATTTTTCAACAGTACGACAGCGGTTACAATCTCGTCTCCGTCACGCCATCTGACTTCTGAAACATACTCGTTCTCATGGATCAAGACGGCCTGTTTATTTTGCTTTTCTGCGAAGTTCGTTGTTGTCACCAAGCGGTCGATATTTTCTACATGATCCTCAAGTGTCAAAAGCTCGGTTTCTCGAATAAATAAAAAGTCTTCATGGTGAATGTTGCGGAATACCTCCTTGTCCCAGTTTGAAAAAACGTTTCTGAATTGTTCGTGAACACTCATTTTTTTCTCCTTTGCAACTCGTTCGACACGAACCTAACCCATTTTGGCAAATCAAAGAAAGCTAGGCTCATACTTCGGCAGATCATTGGATCAACTGAGGGTCTTGCACTGTTGCCCATGGATGTCTGGATGGCTGCCAAACCCTGAACTTTCGCAGGACAGCAAAACACAAAAACTCTGCAGCTCTTGCTCTACCATATGCAAAATAGCAGGTGCAAAAAGCACTTTGATCTAAAAGCGCATCGCCACCTAGGTTTGACAGTCCCTCCTATCTGCCCCAGACTATCGGCCAGTGTCATGGAAAGGGATTGCACATGCCGGATGAACACCCAAGGTCGAAAGGCAGCGCATCAAACGAGGTGTTAGAAACCCGCTTTTTCCAAAGCCGAACAGTGATTGTGGCCGGCGAGATCAACCATCTTTTGGCACAAAGGGTGGTCAAACAACTGCTGGCCTTGGCCGAAGATGGCGAGACCCCAATTAACATGATCATCAGCTCGCCTGGCGGACATGTAGAATCGGGCGATATGGTGCATGACATGATCCAGTTTATTCGCCCCAAAGTGCGCACGATTGGCAGCGGCTGGGTTGCCAGTGCGGGTGCGCTGATCTTTGCCGGCGCGGCGCTTGAGGACCGCTATTGTCTGCCCAATACCCGGTTTTGCTGCATCAACCAAGTGGCGGCATTGGCGGGCAGGCTTCTGATATGGAAATTCAGGCCGAACAAATCCGCCAGATGCGCAGCCGTTTCGAAGATATTTTTGCCGCAGCGACCGGCCAAAGCCAAGAGCGCATCGCGCAAGATACCCAACGTGATTTCTGGCTCACCACCGAAGCCGTCCTGGACTACGGTTTGGTGCATAAGGTGATCCGCTCCGTGGATGAGCTGGAATGACAGGCGCGCTAGAACTGCGCCCGGCTGGCCCAGCGGATGGGGCAGCCCTGTGGGACATTTTGCGGCCTGCCTTCCGCGCCGGTGACAGCTATGCGGTGGACCGCGATATCAGCCAAAGCGCTGCGCTGCGCTATTGGACCGAGGGTGAAAAAACGGCCTATCTCGCTGTGCGATCGGATCAGGCCGTGGGCAGCTATTATATCCGGCCCAATCAGCCCGGCGGTGGTGCGCATGTATGCAATTGCGGCTTTGTCACGCACCCGCAAGCCCGCGGTCAGCGCGTCGCGCGCACCATGCTCGAACATGCGCTCAAGACCGCCAAAGCGGCCGGTTATAGCGCCATGCAATTTAACTTTGTGCTGGCCAGCAATGCCGCAGCCATTCACCTGTGGCAAAGCTATGGCTTTGCCGAGGTGGGCCGCCTGCCGCAGGCCTTTGAGCATCCTGCGCTTGGGCTGATCGATGCTTTGGTCATGCACCGTGCGCTGTGATCAAACCGGCTGGTGCACATTGCCAGTGCCCTATGCGTAAAGCAGAAATAAAATACGCCCTGTCACAGCAGCTTAGGGCCACTTTTGCTCTGCATTGCCTGCTGATCTGATAGGTTTTGATTTAAGCTGCCGGGGGCGGATCACGTGATTGAGCTTTTCTTTTGCTCAAATACTCAAACCTGCCTCTGCCATTATTTCAATTGACCTTGTTTGGCTAGCTGATAAGCCTAAGATCATGATCGCGATTTTCTTCAAAACCGTTCCTTTTTTTGCCATTATCGGGCTGGGATATTTTGCAGTCCGCCGCGGTATGTTCACGGCTGAAGCCACCGCCTATCTGACCAAATTCGTATTTTACTTTGCCCTTTCGGCCATGCTTTTCCGGTTTTCATCAAGCTTGTCTTTGGGCGCGCTGTTGCAGTGGAACTTTATCTTTGCCTACCTGCTGGCCACCGGGTCAATTTACCTGCTGGCGATCAGCTTTGCGCTGCTGCGGCGCGTGCCAATGGCCGAAGCGGCGGTCGAAGCGCAATGCGGGGTGATCGGCAATGTGGGCTTTTTGGGCATCCCGATGCTGGCCATGCTTTTGGGCCCCGAGGCTGTGGGCTATGTGATGCTGGTTCTGGCGGTTGACCTGATTGTTTTCAGCTCGCTGATCGTGATTTTCATCGAAGGCTCTCGCGATGGCAGCTTGCGGCTTGCAACCCTGCGCACAGTGATCATCGGCCTGCTGAAAAACCCCATGATTGTCTCCATCTCGCTCGGGCTTTTCTGGTCGGCGGCAAAGCTGCCGATGCCCGAGCCGCTGAGCGAATTTGTGATCTTGCTGGGCGCTGCGGCCTGCCCCGGGGCGCTGTTTGCCATTGGCGCTTCGCTGGCTGGTAAATCCACCGAGCGGGCGCAGGTGGCGCTGTGGCTGTCGCTGGTCAAACTGGTGGTGCATCCGGCTGCGGTGGCCGCCAGTGCCTTGCTGCTGTTTGCGGTTGAACCCTATGCAGCCTCGGTGATGATTGCGGCCGCAGCCCTGCCGGTGGCGGGGAATATCTATATTCTGGCACAGCATTATAATGTGGCTCCGCAGCGGGTCTCGGCCTCAATTTTATTCTCCACGCTGGGCAGTATCGTCACGGTTTCAGTGGTGATCAGCTGGCTCTTGGCTTAGGCCGCTGCAGCGGGTGGGGCGCAGGGCAGCAGGTCTGGCTCTGACTGATCGAAATGGGATTATGTCGCGAATGGCTCTTGTGGCATACTGTGGTTTTGCGCTAGCCACATAAGAGAATTGGTAAAAGGAACAAACCGGTGGAAACCATTTCGGAAAACAAATGTTTTGGCGGCGTGCAGGGGGTCTACCAGCACCGCTCAGAGCGGTGCAATTGCGATATGACCTTTGGGCTGTTTTTACCGCAAGAGGCCAGCGAAGGCCCGGTCCCGCTGCTCTGGTATCTGTCGGGGCTGACCTGCACCCATGAAAATGCCATGGTCAAAGCCGGGGCGCAGTCCTGGGCGGCCGAGCAGGGCATCGCATTGGTTTTTCCCGACACTTCGCCGCGCGGGGAAGATGTGGCCGATGATGAGGCCTATGATTTGGGCCAGGGCGCGGGATTTTATGTCAATGCCACCCAAAGCCCCTGGGCCCCGCACTATCAAATGTGGGATTACATCGCTGACGAGCTGCCGGCGTTGCTGTTTGAAAACTTTGCGCTTGATCCTGCGCGGCAATCCATCAGCGGCCACTCCATGGGCGGGCACGGGGCCTTGACCCTGGCGATGGGCTTGCCCGGGCGGTTCCGCTCGGTGTCGGCCTTTGCGCCAATTTGCAACCCGACCGCCTGTGAGTGGGGGCGCAAGCAGCTCACCGCCTATCTGGGCCCGGATGAAAGCCAGTGGCAGCCGCATGATGCCGCGCAACTGATGGATAAGCAGGGATTTGATGGCCCGTTGATGATTGATACCGGAACCGAAGATCAGTTTGGCGATCTTCTGGGCACCGAAGCCATGGCGCGGGCCGTGGCTGCGCGCCGCCAGCCTGCGACCCTGCGTTTGCAGCCCGGCTATGATCACAGTTACTTCTTTGTCTCAAGCTTCATGGACGACCATATCGCCTTTCACGCCGAAGCGCTCTATAAAGACTAGGCTATGGCACATTATGACCTCATCATCATAGGATCTGGCCCTTCTGGCCGCGCAGCGGCTATTCAGGCGGGCAAGTTAAAGCGCAAGGTTCTGGTCGTGGATCGCAATGACCGCTTAGGCGGGGTATCGGTGCATACGGGAACCATTCCGTCAAAAACCCTGCGCGAAACCGTGCTGAACCTCAGCGGATGGCGCGAGCGCAGCTTTTACGGGCGCTCCTATCGGGTCAAGGATGAAATCCAAGCCAACGATCTTAAATCGCGGCTGCATAAAACGCTCGATTATCAGGTCGATGTGCTTGAGCATCAGTTCAACCGCAACCATGTTGATACCCTATTGGGCGCAGCGCGTTTTGTGGGCGACAACCAGCTTGAGGTGGCCACCAAGGCGGGTAAGAAAACCAAAGTTACCGGTGATAAATTCCTCATTGCAACCGGCACCCGTACCTTTCGCCCCGACTGGGTGCCGTTCAACGGAAGCAGCGTTGTTGACAGTGATGACTTTTTGCAAATGGCGCAAATTCCGCGCAGCCTAATTGTGGTTGGCGCCGGCGTCATTGGGGTGGAATATGCCACCATGTTTTCCGCGCTGGATGTGCGGGTCACTTTGATTGAACCGCGCCAGACCTTTCTTGATTTTATCGACCGCCACACCATCGACGAGTTTTCCCATCAGATCCGCGAAAACGGTGTTGATCTGCGGCTGGGATCGGAAATTGAAAGCGTGGAGGCCTGCCCCGACCATGTGGAGGTCGCCTTGAAAAACCGCCGCCATGTGCGCGCGGAAATGCTGCTTTTTGCGGCCGGCCGTCTGGGCGCGACCTCGCATCTCAATCTCAAGGCGGTGGGGCTTGAAACCGACCACCGCGGCCGGATCGAAGTTGACCGCAAAACCTACCAAACCGCAGTGCCGCATATCTATGCCACCGGCGATGTGATCGGTCATCCGTCGCTGGCCTCGACATCGCTGCAGCAGGGCCGGATCGCCGCCTGCCATGCGCTGGACACGCCCACCTTGAAGGAAAGCCCATGGTTTCCCTACGGGATTTATTCAGTGCCGGAAATATCCACCTGCGGCATGTCGGAAGAGGAAATCCAGCGCCGCGGCATTCCCTATGAAGTGGGTGTCGGCCGGTTTCGCGAAACCTCGCGCGGGCATATTATGGGGCTTGAGCATGGCATGGTGAAAATGCTGGTCAGCCTCAAAACCCGCCGCCTACTGGGGGTGCAGATTGTGGGCGAAGGCGCCACCGAGCTTATTCATATCGCCCAGGCGGTGCTGAACCTCAAAGGCACTGTGGATTATTTCGTCGAAAACACGTTTAATTATCCCACTTTGGCCGAAGCCTATAAAATTGCCGGACTGGATGCCTTTAACCGCATGCCAATTCCCGACGCGTTCAAAGTGCAAAAGCCGCAAAGCTGACCAGAACATACGGGTATTTTTGCCCTCACTGGCTGGACTTTATCGCAAGCCCGATGCAAAGGATGGTGTGATCGTTATGGGACATGGCAATGGCAAAGAGTGATTTAAATCCTGCACCAAACAAGCAGTTTCACTGTGTCTATGATGCAGCCTGTCCCCGTGTTGCCTTTCCTAGCCAGTGTCATAGCCTGTGCAGGACCCCGATCGCATGACGGCGCTTTATATTGATGCGGATGCCTGTCCGGTCAAATTCGAAGCCGAGCGTGTGGCCAGCCGTCATCAGGTCAAAATGTATGTTGTCAGCAACGGCGGCTTGCGGCCTTCGCAAAACCCGCTGGTGGAAACCATTATTGTTCCCGACGGGCCGGATGTGGCCGACATGTGGATTGCCGAGCGCGCAGGGCAGGGCGATGTGGTGATCACCGATGATATCCCACTGGCGGCGAAATGTATCGAAGGCGGCGCGCTGGTGCTCAAGCACAACGGTGAAGCGCTGACAGCGGCCAATATTGGCAATGTTCTGGCAACCCGCGATTTGATGGCGGATTTAAGGGCGGCCGATCCGTTTCGACAAGGCGGTGGAAAAAGCTTTACAAAATCCGATCGTTCGCGTTTTCTGAACACATTAGAAACCACCCTGCGCAAAGCCAAAGCAGGATCCTAATAGATTGAATGACCCCTTAATTTATCGGAGACCGCATGCAGGCCAATAGTGCCAGAACGAACCTTATAGGTGCGCTATGCGCCATCGGCGCGATGTTTTGCTTTTCGCTCAACGATGTTGTGATCAAGCTTCTCAGCGAAGCTTATCCTCTGCATCAGGTGGTCTTAATACGCACTTTGATCGGCCTTGGCGTGTTTTTCGTGCTGATTATGCCGTTTAGCGGTGGCCTGAGCTGTTTGCGCACCAAACGCCTGAAGATGCAAGTGTTGCGCGGGTTCTGCGTGGTTTTGGCCAATACATTTTTCTTTATGGGACTGGCCGCCATGCCCATTGCCGATGCGGTGGCGATATTTTTCATCAGCCCCTTGGTCATCACCGTATTTTCAGTGGTATTTCTGGGCGAAACTGTCGGGCCAAGACGCTGGAGCGCGGTGGCGCTCGGCCTGATCGGGGTGATGTTTATCGTCCGGCCCGGCACCAGCGCGTTTCAACTGGTGTCGCTGCTGCCGATGCTGGCAGCGGTGTGCTATGCCACGCTGAATGTGCTGACCCGCAGGCTTGGGGTGACGGAAAGCGCCGCCACGTTGACATTTTACATTCAAGTGACCTTCCTATGCGTTTCCGCAGCTGTTGGCTTGGTGTTGGGCGATGGCCGGTTTGACACTGGAAGCAACGTGTCGCTCACCTTTTTGCTGCGCGAGTGGCACAGCCCGGCGGTGGATGACTATTGGCTTTTGGCTGTGATCGGGGTTGCAAGTGCTTTTGGCGGTTTGCTGATTTCGCAAGCCTACAAGCAAAATGAGGCCGGCTTTGTGGCCCCGTTTGAATATGTAGCCATGTTGATGGCGGTGTTCTGGGGGGCGGTGATCTTTGCTCAGTGGCCAGATGGGTTTACCTGGATTGGCATTGCTCTGATCCTTGGCTCTGGCTTGTTTACCGTCTGGCGCGATACGGTAACCGGGGCCGCTCCGAGCGCGCGGGTGGCTAAATACCGTCAGTAATGCATTTGATTTAAAAAGGAACTTTTTCATATGACAGAGATTTCAGCAGTGGTTTTCGACATTGGCAATGTATTGATCGAATGGGTGCCAGAGCGATATTTTGATCAGGCCTTAGGGGCTGAGCGCCGTCAGGAATTTTTTGAACAGGTGCCGATCATCGACGCCAATGCGGCAATAGATTGCGGCGCTGATTTTACCGGAACGCTTCAGCAGCTTGCGCTGGATTATCCACACTGGAAAACCGAGATCAGGCTTTGGCAGGACAATTGGCTTGCCATTGTTGGCCCCGAAATACCCCGATCTGTGCGGCTGCTGTGGGCGCTTAGAGCCAAAGGTATCCCGGTTTTGGCGCTGAGTAATTTCGGAGTGCAACCCTTTGAGCAGGCGCAAAACCACTATGGGTTTCTAAGTGAGTTTGACGAGCGCTATATTTCTGGACATTTGCAAATTATCAAACCTGATCCGCAAATTTATGCAGCGCTGGAAGAGGGCAGCGGATATGCACCGAAAGGCTTGCTATTTGCCGATGATCTGCCGCAGAATATTGCTGCGGCAGCAGCGCGCGGCTGGCAGACACATCTGTTTAAAGATGCAGATGGCTGGGCCGACTGTCTGGTGTCGCACGGGCTTTTGAGCGCTGCGGAGGCACAATGAAATTTGCATATATTCCTTTTGACGAAGGCGAGAAACAACTTGACTGGATCGGGCTGACCAAAGCCTTTGCTGCCGGTCATGCGCGCCCGAAGGCGGAAATTGCCGATACTTTTCTGTACCGTGATCCTGATACGCTTTTATCACGCTCTGCATGGATTGACGGGCTGGGACTTGCGGTAAAATCAGCCACTGTTTTCCCGCAAAACCCGGGCCGTGGCACCCCGATGGTCAACGGGGCGGTCAGCCTTTTTTCTGACCGCAGCGGCGAGCTTGAGGCCTTGGTTGATTTTCATCTGGTGACCAAATGGAAAACCGCCGGTGACAGCCTTTGGGCCGCCAAGCGGCTGGCCCGCCCCGACAGCCGCAACATCTTAATTATAGGCGCGGGCACCGTGGCTCGGTCTCTGCGCGCAGCCTATGCTGCCGGATTTCCCGAGGCGCGGTTTACCGTCTGGAACCGCACCCGCGCCGCGGCCGAGGCGTTGGCCGCAGGCGACGAGCGGATGCAGGTGGCCGATGATTTGCAGGCAGCTGTGGAGCAGGCCGATATAATTGCTTCGGCCACTATGTCGACAACGCCTCTTATCTACGGCCGGTGGCTGAAGGCCGGCCAACATATTGATCTTATTGGTGCTTATCGCCCTGATATGCGTGAAGCGGATGATGATTCTTTGCGCCGGTCGCGTATTTTCGTGGACAGTTATGACACCACTCTTGGGCATATTGGCGAGCTTAAGGCGCCCTTGGAAAGCGGAGTTATTCAACCCTCGGATATTTTGGGTGATTATTACGATGCGGCCCATTTTGCCCGTCAATCCGATGATGAAATCACCCTGTTTAAAAACGGCGGCGGGGCCCATCTTGATTTGATGACAGCGCGCTATGTGCTTGACCGCTGGGCGTCTTTCCAATGATCTGGGTGCTGATATGCCTGCTGGTTTTAGGAGTGGCCTTTGCCCCTTATATTGCCGAGCGCAGACGGTTGGTGATGGATGATGATGCCCGCGCGGATGCGCCGGGGGCGTTTATCGACCTGAAACATGGGCGTACCCATTACCGCTATTTTGGCCCGCAATCGGCACCGCTGGCGGTCTGTGTGCACGGGCTAACAACGCCGTCTTTTGTCTTTGAGGCGCTGGCCGATGGGCTGGTTGCCAAAGGCTATCGGGTGCTGGTCTACGACCATTACGGGCGCGGCTTTTCCGATCGGCCGACTGCGGCGCAGGATCGGGAATTTTTTGTGAGCCATCTGGATGAATTGCTAAACGCACTGGGCGAACATGAAAAATTTCTGCTGATCGGCTATTCCATGGGCGGTGCGGTCGCCGCGGCTTATACGGCGGCCTTTGCACAGCGGGTGCAGCAGTTGGTGCTGGTGGCACCTGCGGGCATGGGCCATCAGCTTGGGCCGCTTGCAAACTTTATACGCGTGATGCCCGGAATTGGGGGTTGGCTTTTCATGGCGGGCTATGGGCGCAGCCATCGCAAAGGGACAGAAAAAGAACGCGCTTTGCACTCAGCTGTGCCCTTTGTGGTGGACCGGCAGCAGCGCGAATTGCAATATCGCGGGTTTCTGCCGTCGGTGCTGTCGTCTTTGCGCAACGGGCTGCGGGCGCAGGCGAAGGCGGACCATCAAAGCATCCATGAGGCCGGCACCAAGGTGGTTGCCATATGGGGCGCAGCCGATGACGTTATCCCGCTTGATTGCAAGGATAAGATGGCGGGCTGGAACCCGGCGGCAGAGCAGGTGGTGGTGCCGGATGAGGGCCATAGCCTGCCCTATATCCACCCCGATGCCGTGCTTGATCAGATCCCGCAAGCGGCGCCTGAATAGTCCGGATCACCGTAAAATGGGG
>CABZJG010000053.1 GCA_902525995.1 Paracoccaceae bacterium
CATTGATGGATTTGGTTTAGAAGGATGGTCATCCGCAACTTGAGCCGTGGCAAACCAAGACGCAATCTCATAGCTATCAAGCAAAGCATTCAAGCCTCGGCGCGACTTTCCAGTTGCAATCCCAAGAGCATAATTTGGCCGTCTATGTAATTTTTCTAACACTTCATAAACGCCGGGGTAAAATTTGGATTTAGCCCCTTTGAGGCGTGCTTCCGCAAAAGCCAATTTATAGACTTCAGAGCATCGCTCACGGACTTCCTGCGGTTCATCTGGAAGCAAATGGGAAAATGCTTCCGACAGGGATAGCCCAACAATTGATAGGATGTCGCGATGTGTTGGTACTGGTTGATTTATGACCATAAAAGCGTTTTGCATTGCGTTTGTGATTTGTGACTGGCTATCCACCAAAGTGCCATCAACATCAAATAAAATTAGGTAGTCTTTTGCGGCCAATGACTATACCGCCTCAAATGGATCATCGGATACATCTTTGAAACTCCATTGGAATGTAGACCAAGTTTCCGACATATGGCGGGGCAAATCGGCAGTAAAACTGACAATCTTACGTGTTGCTGGATGTTGAAAAGAAATATATCGGGCATGCAGATGGAGCTTTCGGCTTATGTCTCCGCCCAACTGTGCACCCCAGCCATCACCAAGGTTTTCTTGACCCGAACCACCGTACTTTCCATCGCCAATAATGGGATGCCCAATTTCTGCCATATGGACCCGCAATTGATGGGTCCGGCCCGTGATCGGTGATAAAGCCACCCATGCTGCCCGTTTTGCCAGCTGATTTATGACGGCATAATCAGTCGTTGCCCGCTTTGCATCGTCGAATTGCGCCAGATCTCGAGGGTGAATGCACTGCATCTTTTCACCCTCGCCCCTGCTGCCTCGACCGGGCGCTTTTCTCAAGGCATATTTGACAGTGCCCATTTTAGGGCTTGGCACACCTGCTACAGCCGCCCAGTAAATTTTGCGCGTTTCGCGATGGCGGAAGGCTTCGGTAAGAGCTTGAGCAACTTTGCGCGTCCGCGCCATTACTAAAACCCCAGAGGTGTCCTTATCCAGTCGGTGCACCAGTTTTGGCTTTTCTTCATTGCCAAAACGTAATGCCTCGGACATGCCATCCACATGACGCTTTTGCTTACTACCGCCCTGCGTTGGCAAACCAGCCGGTTTATTTAACACAATCAGATGGTTATCTTTATAGATCACCGCCGCCTGTATCATCTTGGTATCATCTGGTGAAATTAAACGATGTCCACTTGGTCGATCCAAGCCACTTTCCTGCGGCATCGGAGGTATACGTATCACTTGACCCGCTTCTATTCGACTTGCGGCTTTACAACGTGAGCGATCAATGCGCAGTTCACCTTTGCGGCACATTTTTTCGATCCGCGCTTGGCCAACAAACTGATACCTACGCTTGAGCCAGCGATCTAATCTTTGCCCCCCATCCTCGGGGGAAACAACAATATGCTCAACCCCGCTCATGATGTTGCCACCCGCATTATTTGCACCCCTAAAAGAACCGCGGCCAAAGACCCAACAACACTTATACCGACATAGCCCAAAGCAAACATCGCTCGCCCAGCCTCATAAAGGCGGAAAGCATCAAGCGAAAATGCAGAAAAGGTCGTGAAACCACCGAGCACACCAGTCATGAGCAATAATATCAAACGATCATCGAACCGCGACGCCAGATAGACAAAGCCTAATCCCATCAAAAATGACCCGATAATATTGACGGTTAAAGTGCCATAAGGAAATGTCACCTGCTGCACCACTACAAAACATAGCAAAGCCCCAATAGCGCCGCCCATAGAAACCATTAAATAACTCATGGGCAGTCCATCAATCTTTGGCGCGAATTTGTCAAGCTAAGGCTTAGGGCTTTGGGTTCCGCTTCTCACGCAGCTTGTTGAAATATTGAACCCGTTTTTGCAATTCGCGTTCAAACCCTCGTTCAACGGGCTGGTATATAGCCGGACGGTCCATATGATCCGGAAAATAATTCTGCCCTGAAAACCCGTCCTCTGCATCGTGATCATAAGCATAGCCTTCCCCATATCCTTGCTGTTTCATAAGCGCGGTTGGGGCATTTCGAATATGCAAAGGTGGAGGCTCTGATCCATTTGTTTTGGCGAGCGCGCGAGCAGATTTATAAGCAACATAGCCTGCATTGGATTTCGGTGCCAAAGCCAGATAAATAACGGCCTGAGCAATCGCCAGCTCACCCTCGGGACTACCAAGGCGCTCATATGTTTCCCAGGCCTGTATGCAAATATTTTGCGCCTCTAAATCAGCCAGCCCTATGTCCTCGACTGCCATGCGCAGAATTCTTCTTGCCAAATAGCGTGGATCCTCTCCACCCTCAAACATGCGGGCAAGCCAATAAACCGCAGCATCAGGGTCAGATCCCCTAACAGATTTATGCAGCGCTGAAATCAGATTATCGTGTTCTTCTCCGGATTTGTCGTACTTGGATGCTTTTCGCGTCAATCGTTTTTGCAGATCATGTAAAGTTAATTCGCCATATACCTGCCAATTGGCAATTTGTTCGACTAGATTGATCAAAGCTCTGCCATCACCATCTGCCATTGAAATTAACATTGGGCGCGCTTGCTTACTGATCGGAAGACTAACGCCCAATTCATTTTCCGCCCTTTCCAACAGATCATCAAGCTCTGTATCTGATAGCCGTGACAGCACCATCACTTGGGCTCTGGACAAGAGCGCAGCGTTTAACTCAAATGATGGGTTTTCGGTGGTTGCACCAACCAACAGGATAGTGCCATCTTCCATATGGGGCAAAAATCCATCTTGCTGGGCCTTGTTAAACCTGTGGATTTCGTCCACAAACAACAAGGTTCTGCGACCATTATTGGCCCGAATTTTAGCGGCTTCAAAACAACGTTTCAGGTCAGCAACGCCCGTAAATATAGCGCTAATCTGTTCAAAATGAAGATTTGTTTGATCTGCTAACAGTCGTGCTAAAGTGGTCTTGCCAACCCCAGGGGGACCCCAAAAGATAATCGAGCCAAGTTTGCCCGATGCCAACATAGCGCCGAGTGGTGCATCAGTATCTAGAATTTGGGACTGACCAATAACTTGATCAACTGACTTTGGCCGCAACCTCTCTGCGAGTGGTTGAAGTTGGTTATCAGCTTGATCAGATGTTTTGAATAGATCGCTCATAAGCGAAACCTTAACATAATTTGGCGAGAACCGCGTTGAATTAAAATCGCTCCGCGACGGCTATTTTGTCTCAAAAACTCGTCAATATCGTTTCCCGATCGTAGCTGCCGTCCGTTTGCTTCAAGAATGATATCGCCTGCTTTTAACCCAATACGCACTGCTAAGGGACCCGGGTCAATCACAACAAAACCTTTGCTGTCCCAAGGCAGTTGCAATTCTGCCTGAACTGCCGGGTTAATCGAACTGATAATGAGCCCTGGAAGGAAATCACGCCGATCAAATGCAATGATTTTCCGAGGGGGATCGTCAGGGGCAGCAGCAAGCCCAACCAAAATATTTTTGCGCCCTTCGGAGTTCACTCGTGTGATATCCGCATTTGCCCCAATTCCTGCAACAGACAGGCGATACATCATTTCAGCGGGCGTGGTAACAGGGTGGCCCTGTACTGCCCCAATGACGTCCCCGACGGCAAAGCCGGCGGCTTTAAAGGGGCTAAGATTGTGCAGAGCCGTAATGACCATGCCAGCTGTCAGATCAACGCCAAGCCCTTTTGCAAGATCTGGTGTTAAAGGTTGCCCAGACATACCGGCCCAAGGTCTTTCAAACTTGGTATAACCTGCCTTTGCCTGCGCCACAAACTGGCGAACTAAACTGGCAGGAATGGCAAACCCAATTCCGTTTGATCCCCCTGAGCGTGTCAAAATTGAGGTATTTATTCCTATCAATCGCCCAGAAATATCAACCAATGCGCCGCCAGAGTTACCCGGGTTTATTGGTGCATCAGTCTGAATAAAATACCCCCGCCCACTTCCTTGGGCGGCGCCAGAACGAGCAAGCCCTGAAACGATGCCGCTGCTTACAGTTTGGCCAACTCCAAATGGATTGCCGATCGCCAAGACCAACTCACCAACTTCGACGGTTTCGCTTTGCCTCAAATTCAAAAATGGAAGGGGCGCTGCCGTATCAACTTTAAGAACCGCTAAATCACTTTGCTCATCACTCAAAAGCGGTATGGCAGAAAATTCCTGCCCATCATTCAACACAACCCGAATGTCGGTAGCGCCGGCAACAACATGATAATTTGAAACAACAATGCCGCCTTCGCTTAAAATAACGCCCGATCCAAGCGAGTTTTGCACCTGTGGGCGTGTGTTTCCAAAATCTCTGAAAAAATTGCCAAAAAATGGGTCATTTTGAAACGGGCTGATGCGAGCTTCGACCACTCGTTGTGCATAGATATTTACAACTGCCGGCGCCGATTTTTTGACGAGTGGCGCAAAACTTAAAGTGATTTCAGACTTTGAAGACGGCACTTGAACATCAGCATTTGCTGCAACAGGTGCACCCAAAATCACAATCAAAATCAAACTAATGCAACGCTGGATCACCGCCGCCTCCTATCATGCTGTTTCAGATATGGAGGTTTGAGAAAGGGATGACAAGCCAACGGTTACCCACAAATAGCAAAAACCCCCGCAGACATTGCGAGGGTTTCCCATGAACTACTAAATCAGTGTTTAGTCTTCTACCGCTTCTTCTGCAGCAATCCGTGCTTTGTCACCTGCGCCCTTGGCTTCTGGGTCGCGGTCAACAAATTCAATGATGGCCATTGGGGCCATATCGCCGTAGCGGAAACCGGCGCGCAGGATACGCACATAGCCGCCCTGGCGCTCTTTGTAGCGCGGGCCGAGAACATCAAAAAGCTTGCTGACGTATTGATCTTCTTTCAGCTGAGATGCCGCGAGACGGAGGGCGTGAAGATCGCCGCGTTTGCCGAGAGTGATTAGTTTTTCGACAATCGGGCGAAGCTCTTTAGCCTTTGGCAACGTTGTCTTTATTTGCTCATGCTCAATCAACGAGCCCGCCATATTCGCCCATAGGGCTTTACGGTGTTCGTGAGTTCTATTGAGACGGCGGTAACCTTTTGCGTGACGCATTTCTATCTCCTAATATTTATTTTCTTTGTCTGGCAGCCGATGCGTGTCAGCCGCTCTCCTTGGGGCGGGATTGCCCAGTTTTGCACTGCGGTATGACGTCGGTATTGCGTCAGTATCGCAACGGTGCGAATTCGCCCCACCAAAAGTACCTTGGTCCGGCAAAACTTTAAAAGTTGTCTTCGAACTTTTTCGCCAGATCTTCGATATTGTCCGGCGGCCAGTCTTCGACATCCATGCCAAGATGCAGACCCATACCCGACAGCACTTCTTTGATCTCGTTCAAAGATTTGCGGCCAAAGTTTGGTGTGCGCAGCATCTCTGCTTCGGTTTTCTGGATCAGATCGCCGATATAAACGATATTGTCGTTCTTCAGGCAGTTGGCAGAGCGCACTGACAGCTCAAGCTCGTCGACCTTTTTCAACAGAAGCGGGTTAAACTCAAGCCCGTCATCGTCATCTTGATGGCCAGCGGCTTCTGGCTCTTCAAAGTTGACGAAAATTGACAGTTGGTCCTGCAAAATGCGCGCTGCGTAAGCCACGGCATCATCCGGTGTGACAGACCCATCTGTTTCCAGCTTCATTGTCAGCTTGTCATAATCCAAAACCTGGCCTTCACGGGTCGGCTGAACGTCATAAGATACGCGCTTGACCGGTGAATAGATGGCATCAATCGGGATCAATCCAATGGGCGAGTCTTCAGGCTTATTTTTATCCGCAGAGACATAGCCTTTGCCCGTATTGACGGTCAGTTCCATGTAAAGTTCTGCGCCATCGTCAAGATGGCACAGTACATGGTCCTTGTTCAAAACCTCAATACCCGCGCTTTCGGAAATATCGCCCGCAGTAACCACTGCAGGGCCTTTTGCGCTGACAGTCAGTCGCTTTGGCCCTTCAACTTCCATCTGCAGAGCAACGCCCTTTAGGTTCAAAACAATGTCGGTCACATCTTCGCCGACACCGGCAACAGATGAAAACTCATGCAGTACATTGTCGATCTGTACGCTGGTAACGGCCGCGCCCTGCAGGCTGCTCATCAGCACCCGGCGCAAAGCGTTGCCCAATGTTAGTCCAAATCCGCGCTCGAGCGGCTCTGCGACAACAGTTGCTTGTCGGGTGGGTTCATTTCCCGGCTTCACTTCCAGCTGTGCTGGTTTGATCAATTCTGCCCAGTTCTTATGGATCATGCGTCCCTCCATTCCTGCAACTGCCCCATGTCCAAAAAGTCAGTCGCGCCCGAGGTTAAAAAGACGAATACTTGGGGGCAGAAACACATTCTGTCCCCAATCTAAAACTTATTAATTAGACCCGGCGACGCTTTGGCGGCCGACAGCCGTTATGCGCAATAGGGGTCACATCACGTATAGAGGTAATGTTAAATCCGACTGCGGCCAGAGCGCGAAGCGCGCTTTCGCGACCTGATCCCGGACCTTGCACTTCCACCTCAAGCGTTTTTACGCCATGGTCTTGTGCTTTACGGCCAGCACCCTCTGCCGCCATTTGAGCAGCGTAGGGGGTAGATTTACGCGACCCTTTGAACCCCATGGTGCCCGCAGACGACCATGCGATTGCGTTGCCTTGCACATCGGAAATAAGAATTTTGGTGTTGTTGAACGAAGAGTTCACATGTGCAACACCGGCTGCGATATTCTTGGAAACTTTTTTCTTGCCTACGCGGCGAGTATCTCGTGCCATAACTGATGCCCTCTCTTACTTCTTCTTGCCAGCAATTGCTTTTGCTGGGCCCTTGCGGGTGCGGGCATTTGTATGGGTGCGTTGCCCCCGAACCGGAAGGTTACGGCGGTGGCGAAGGCCACGATAGCAACCAAGATCCATCAGGCGCTTGATATTCATTTGCACTTCACGGCGAAGGTCACCTTCAACAGTGAAATTTGCGTCGATATGTTCCCGAACCGCGAGCACTTCGGCGTCGCTGAGTTCGTTGACCCGGCGTGCAGCGTCAATATTTACAGCTTCACAGATTTGCTGTGCTGAAGTTGCGCCAATTCCGGTGATATAAGTAAGGGCGATGGGAACCCGCTTGTTAGTCGGGATGTTTACGCCGGCGATGCGTGCCACGTGTCATTTCCTTTTCGTTGCGGTTCCGTAGCTCCGGAACCTTTTTTCACAACATATGACCCTGTTGGACCATGCCATAGGGTCAAAGCTGATCAGGTGATCATGCAAACCAAAACAGTTTAAGGCTGCAAAATTTGATTCTCGACAGAGAGGCTCTCCCTAAGAGCATTTAAGCGACCCGTCAAGCCCTTAGAAGTTTAATTATCCAATACTTTTGCTATCGAGGTTTGGACAGTTTCAATCGCAGCCAACCCATCAACGGAGCGCAACGTGCCCTTGGCATGGTAATACCCGATTAGCGGCGATGTTTTTTTGTAATATTCCATCAACCGTTGCCTAAGACTATCCTCGTTGTCATCGGCACGGCGGGTAAATTCGGTATTGCCGCAACGGGTGCATTTACCGTCTGCCGGTACGGGTTTTGTCACATCATGGCAAACTTCGCCGCATCCGGCGCAGGTAGAGCGTCCCGTAATGCGGTTGACCAAAGCATCATCATCTACCCGCATCTCAACCACGGCTTCCAGGGTTTCTCCAACCTCATGCAGCAAATCACCTAAGGCGTCAGCTTGCGCCAAGGTGCGCGGAAAGCCATCAAAGATAAACCCGCCTGCATTGTCGCCTACTAGTTTTTCACGAATGAGCCCGATCACAATCTCATCTGTCACCAAATCGCCGCGTGCCATCACTTCTGCCACACGCTGGCCCATTTCGCTGCCACTGGATTTTGCCTCGCGCAGCATATCGCCTGTGGACAGTTGAATCATGTTCCAGGTTTCGACCAGATGCCGAGCTTGGGTGCCCTTGCCGGCACCAGGTGGTCCCAAAAGGATGATGTTCATCGTCTGGCAGGTCCTTTTTTCTTCCGCCCTTTACCTTTACCACGAATTTGTGACTTTTGGATCAAACTTTCGTATTGGTGCGCTAGCAAATGGGATTGGACCTGTTGGATTGTATCCATGGTCACCGAAACCACAATCAACACCGAGGTACCGCCGAAATAAAACGGAATGGCAAACTGACCGCGCAGAACTTCAGGCAGCAAGCACACAGCCGCCAGATAGCCTGAGCCCAACACCAGAACCCGGTTGACCACATATTCAAGATGCTCTGCGGTTTTCTTGCCGGGGCGAATACCCGGGATAAAACCGTTTTGATTTTTCAAGTTATCAGCAACATCGTCGGGTTTGAAAGATACATTAAAGGTGTAAAAGTAAGCAAAGAACACGATCATCGCAGTGAAGAACGCAAGGTATAGCGGCTGGCCCGGCCCAAAATAGGCCAAGATCGTCAACATCACGGGCCCGGTCTGCGCGCCTGAAAAGGTGCTAATTGTTGTTGGCAGCAGCAGCAGCGAGCTGGCAAAAATGGCTGGGATAACGCCTGATGGGTTGACCTTGACCGGAAGGTGCGAGTTTTGCCCCTCCATCACTTTCATGCCCACTTGGCGGCGTGGATATTGAATCGCAATTTTGCGCAGTGCGCGCTCCATAAAGACCACAAAGGCAATCGTCGCTATGACCATCACAATCACGCCAACGATCACCGCAGGGCTAATGGCTCCAGACCGGCCCGAGGCGAAAAACTGAGCGAGAGCAGCGGGAATTTCGGCGATGATGCCGACAAAGATGATCAGCGAAATACCGTTGCCGATGCCGCGCGCTGTGATTTGTTCGCCCAACCACATCAGGAACATTGTGCCGCCAACAAGCGTAATTAGGCATGAAACCCGGAAAAACAGCCCCGGATCTGTCACCAGATCCCCCGCTTCAAGGCTTGCAGCCAGACCATAGGCCTGCAAAGTGGCTAGAAGCACCGTGCCATAGCGGGTGTATTGATTGATCTTCTTGCGCCCCTGCTCGCCCTCTTTTTTAAGCTGCTCAAGCTGCGGCACCATTGAGGTTAGAAGCTGAACGATGATCGACGCCGAAATATACGGCATAATCCCCAAAGCAAAGATCCCCATCCGGCCCAGCGCGCCGCCGGTGAACATCGACAGCATGCCGCCGATCCCTTGCTGCGCCTGTTCCATGAACTCTTGCAACGCGGCGCCATCTATTCCGGGCACCGGAATAAATGTGCCCAGCCGATACACCACCAGCAAGCCCAGCGTAAACAAAATCCGATTTCTTAAATCGGTTGCCCTGCCCAATGCGGCCCAGCTTGTGTTTGCGGCCATTTGCTCTACTGCGGATACCATGTGGATCTCTCTTTATATACGCGCCGCCAAAAACTTTTTTCGGCTTTGGCGGCACTATTTGCACACTTAACGATTATGTAAGCAGCGCTCGCGCACGAAACAACCCGTTATTCTGCTGCGGCAGGCGCTGCTGTGACGGTCAATGTGCCGCCAGCTTTTTCAACTGCAGCAATAGCCGATTTCGATGCGCCTGTTACAGACAGCTTCACTTTGGCAGAAATGTCACCCTTGGCCAAGATACGCACGCCATCAAGCTTACGGCGAACAAGGCCCGAAGCGACCAGAGCATCCTCTGATATTTCAGCTGAGGCATCCAATTTGCCAGCTTCGACGAATTTCTGTATCAGCCCAAGGTTCACCACAGCAAACTTTTTACGGTTGGGCTTGTTGAAACCGCGCTTCGGAAGCCGTTGATACAAAGGCATTTGACCGCCTTCATAGCCATTAATCGCCACACCTGAACGTGACTTTTGACCTTTGATACCCCGGCCAGCGGTTTTACCCTTGCCCGAGCCGACACCACGGCCAACACGCTTTTTCTTTTGCAGGGCGCCATCATTATCGCGCAATTCATGTAATTTCATGTCGCTTCTCCTTTGCCGGAACTGCCCTTCGAGCGACCAAAGGGGCAAACACGGCGTTTCACAATTTTGATTCTGGGGCATTATGCCCACCGCAGACGTATAAACCTAAGCTGCTTGCCGTGCAAGTCCCCTATGCCCCAAAGCGCCAATAGCAGTCTCGACACAGAGCAAGGTTATGAAAACCGGCCTATCTGTCTCATCCATTCATCTGCTACATCGCCCATGGTTTTAGAGCGGCTATCTTTGATCCATGCCATAAACGGGCGGGTGAATTTGAAATCTGTGCTACACTCAGAGCTTAAAAACCGACGGATATTTTGGATGTTTTTTTATTCTGCATAAATAGGGGTATCACGGCCAATCGGGTCTTAT
>CABZJG010000054.1 GCA_902525995.1 Paracoccaceae bacterium
GGTCTTGCGCGCACCACGGTTCAAGCTCGGATCGAGCGGCTTGAAAACTCCGGATATATTGCCGGTTATACCCTGCGAAAAGGAGCCTCGGCGCGCCCAATGCTGCGGGCCTCGGCGCTTTTATCGGTTGAACCGCGCTCAGGTGCGGCCGTTCTGCAAAAACTCAAAACCCTGCCGCAGGTGGAAAAAGTTCACACCACATCGGGCCGCTTTGATCTGCTGGTCGAGCTCAGCGCCCAAAGCACGGAGGAGCTTGACGAAACCCTTGATGATATCGGCGCCACGCGCGGGGTCAAAAGCTCAGAAAGCCTGATCCATCTGAGCACCAAAATCGACCGCGCACTATAACCGCCGGACAACACTCTGACGGAACCGGCCGATGATATCCGGCGAATGCCACACCCTTGAAATAGGTTTTGACTTTTGCGGGCAAACGCGCAGAAGTAAATCCACCGGCAGGCCAGTAAATCAAAGGGTTTAGACATCATGGATCAGGTCAAATTCACCCAGATGAAAGATGGTGACAAAGAAGATTACGATTTTCTCACCGCCCATGAAACAGAATACACCAAAGGCACGGCGGATCGATTGCTCACAGCCTTGGTTGATCTCGATGAAAGCCTGTCTGGATATCAGGTAACGCGTTTGGGCCATTCGGTGCAATCGGCCACCCGCGCATGGCGCGACGGGGCCGATGACGACTGGGTGGCCTCAGCGCTGCTGCATGATATCGGCGATATCTATGCGCCTTACAATCACGATGAATATGCGGCCACCATTCTGCGCCCTTTCGTGCGCGAGCAATGCACATGGGTGGTGGAAAAACATGGCGACTTTCAGATGATTTACTATGGCCACCATGTGGGGGGTAACCCGCACAAGCGCGATGCCTATAAAGGCCATCCGTATTTTGACGATTGTGCCACATTTTGCGAGCGCTGGGATCAAGCCAGCTTTGATCCCAATTACGACAGCAAGCCCATCGAGTTTTTTACCGATATGGTACGTTCGGTATTTGCCCGTACGCCCTATGATCCAAAGGTCATTCGCAGCGGTGCACGCATGCCTCTGATCGGAACGCGCCCCGACGAAAGCTAAAGAAACTTGCGCCTTTGGCCTTTTCCTTTATGTGGTTAGCCGTTATCTGCCAGTGAACATAAATTTAACGGGTGAGCCAGCAATGCCATTGGAAAAAACCTTTGATGCAACCAGCGCCGAAAACCGGCTTTACGACGCGTGGGAAAAGGCCGGATGTTTTAAAGCCGGCGCGAACGCTTCGCGGCCGGAAACATTTTGCATTATGATCCCGCCGCCCAATGTCACCGGCGCGTTGCATGTTGGCCATGCCTTTAACAATACTTTGCAGGATATTTTGACCCGCTGGCACCGGATGCGCGGCTTTGACACGCTGTGGCAACCCGGTCAGGACCATGCCGGCATTGCCACCCAATTGCAGGTGGAAAAAATGCTCGCTGAGCAGGGTAATGTTGGCCGCCGCGATCTGGGGCGCGAAAAATTCCTTGAAAAAGTCTGGGAATGGAAAGGCGAATACGGCGGCACCATTATCAATCAGCTCAAACGCCTTGGCTCGTCTTGCGACTGGTCGCGCAATGCCTTTACCATGGCCGGTGCGCCCGGTGATCCGCGCATTGGCCACGAAAACAGCCCCAACTTTCATGACGCGGTGCTTAAAGTCTTTGTTGATATGTACCAAAAGGGGTTGATTTATCGCGGCAAGCGGCTGGTCAACTGGGATCCGCATTTTGAAACCGCTATTTCTGACCTTGAAGTGGAAAATATCGAAGTTGACGGCCATATGTGGCACTTCAAATACCCGCTTCAGGATGGCGAAACCTATACTTACATCGAAAAGGATGAGGATGGGAACGTCATTTTGGAAGAGGTCCGCGACTATATTTCAATCGCCACCACACGGCCGGAAACCATGCTGGGCGATGGCGCGGTGGCCGTGCACCCCGATGACGCCCGCTATGCGCCGATTGTGGGCAAAATGTGTGAAATTCCGGTTGGCCCGAAAGCGCACCGCCGGCTGATCCCGATTATCACTGACGACTATCCCGATCCTGACTTTGGATCTGGCGCGGTAAAAATCACCGGCGCCCATGACGCAAATGACTATCAGGTCGCCAAACGCGGCACGATCCCCATGTACCGGCTGATGGACACGCGCGGTGTTATGCGCGGTGATGGCGCAGCCTATGGCGATGAGGTGGCAAAAGCCCAAGGCCTTGCCGACGGCGGCGCCTTTACCGAAGCCGAGGTTGATGCGATCAATCTGGTGCCTGAAGAATACCGCGATCTTGACCGCTTTGAAGCGCGCAAGCGCGTGGTGGCCGATATTGATGGCGAAGGGCTGATGATTATGGTCGAGGATAAGCCGATCTTGCAGCCCTTTGGCGATCGCTCGGGCGTGGTAATTGAACCCATGCTCACCGATCAGTGGTTTGTGGACACCGCTAAAATCGTTGGCCCCGCGCTGGATGCAGTGCGTGATGGGCGCACCAAGATTATGCCGGAAAGCGGCGAAAAAGTCTATTATCACTGGCTGGAAAATATAGAGCCATGGTGCATTTCGCGTCAGCTGTGGTGGGGCCATCAAATCCCTGTGTGGTTTGACGAAGACGGCAATCAATATTGCGCCGCAAGCGAAGCGGAAGCCCAAGCGATGGCGGGCGCGGAGAAAACCCTGACCCGCGATCCTGATGTGCTGGACACTTGGTTTTCATCGGGGCTTTGGCCAATCGGCACCTTGGGCTGGCCCGAGCAGACCGAAGCTCTGGAAAAATACCACTCCACCGATGTGCTTGTCACCGGTCAGGATATTTTGTTTTTCTGGGTGGCCCGGATGATGATGATGCAACTGGCCGTGGTGGATGAAATTCCGTTTCACACGGTTTATCTGCATCAACTGGTGCGGGATGAAAAAGGTCAGAAAATGTCGAAGACCCGCGGCAATGTGATTGACCCGCTGGAAATTGTCGATGAATTTGGGGCCGATGCTTTGCGCTTTAGCCTCGCGCAGATGGCCGCAATAGGCGGCGTTCTTAAGCTGTCGGTGGACCGTATCAAGGGCTATCGGAACTTTGGCACCAAGCTGTGGAATGCCGCCCGTTTTGCCGAAATGAACGCGGTTTACAGCACCACCGCGATACCACCGCAAAACCGACGCAATACTGACGTGCCAAATCAGACCTTGAACAAGTGGATTATCGGCGAAACTGGCAAGCTGCGGGTGAGCGTGGATGAAGCGCTGACGGGCTATCGTTTTAACGATGCAGCCAATGCGCTTTACAGCTTTATCTGGGGCACATTTTGCGACTGGTATGTGGAATTTTCCAAACCGCTTTTAAATGGCGCTGATGCCGAAGCACAGGCCGAAACCCGCGCCACAATGGGCTGGGTTCTAGATCAATGCCTGATCCTTTTGCATCCCATCATGCCGTTTATCACCGAAGAGCTTTGGGGCACTTTGGCGCCGCGCGAAAAAATGCTGGTGCATACCGACTGGCCCAGTTATGGCCAAGAACTGGTTGATCCAGACGCCGATGCGGAAATGAACTGGGTGATTGGTTTGAGCGAAGAAATCCGTTCGGTACGCGCCCAGATGCATGTGCCAGCAGGGGCAAAAATACCCATGCTGGTAAGCGCGCTTGATGGCCCAGCCAAAGCAGCATGGGACCGCAATCAAGAGCTGATTAAAAAACTGGCGCGGATTGAAACGCTGACACAGGTCGATAGCTTTCCCAAAGGCTGTGTCACACTGGCGGTTGCGGGGGCGAACTTTGGACTTCCTTTAGCGGAAATCATTGATATTGAAGAAGAAAAAGTACGTCTGGAAAAGGCAATGGGCAAGTTGGTAAAAGAGTTGGGCGGGCTGCGCGGGCGGCTTAAAAACCCTAAATTTGTTGAAAGTGCGCCTGCTGAAGTAGTTGAAGAAACCCGCCAGAACCTTTCCCTGCGCGAAGAGGAAGAGGCCCAGATACGTGCCGCAATGGTGCGCTTAAACGAGCTCGGATAAGGCCCTAAAGATGACCCAAGGCCATCATCCTTCTGGCGCACCATGGCGTAATTTTTACGGCCGTTTCAAGGGCAAGGGATTGCGCAAAGCGCAAGAGCAGGCTTTGGCAGAGGATTTGCAAAAGCTGTCCCCGGGCGCAGTGAACTGGGATGAAAACCCGGACCGCAGGCCGCTTGATTTAAAGGCACTCTTTGGCGATGCGCCGGTGTGGCTTGAAATTGGTTTTGGCGGCGGCGAGCATCTGTTGCATCAAGCCCAATTGAACCCGAATATCGGCTTTATCGGCTGCGAGCCCTACATCAACGGGGTGGCCATGCTCTTGGGTAAAATCCGCGCTGCAGGGGTCACGAATATCCGCATTTATCCCGGCGATGCGCGCCATATTTTTGACGTGCTGCCAGAGGCCAGCATTGAGCGGGCGTTCCTGCTCTACCCAGATCCATGGCCCAAAAAACGCCACCACCGCCGCCGCTTCGTCACCCCCGAACATTTGGTGCCACTCGCACGTGTTTTAAAATCAAGTGCACTTTTTAGGGTGGCCACTGACACACCCGATTATGTGCGTCAAACCCTGCAACAAGTGCCCAAGCAAGGCTTTGATTGGCTTGCAGAAAACCCAGAAAATTGGCACCATCCTTGGGTTGACTGGCATTCAACTCGTTATGAGCAAAAGGCCCTACGGGAAAACCGAGTGCCGCACTATTTGACGTTTAGAAAGCACTAAAAATCCGTCAAATAGGGATCAAAACTGCCTCCAGAAATTTTCTTCTGCACTTTCAAACGGGCATGGACGCTGGTTTCAGCTTACGCTATCAAGCGCCCAATAGATGAAGGAAGTCAACGATGTCCGCACATGGCACCCCAGTTCCAATGACCTCGTGCAAGTCAGGGCCTTTGAAGGGCATTGCAAATGTACCGGGCGATAAATCAATATCGCATCGCTCACTGATCCTTGGAGCCATGACGGTTGGAGAGACCCGTATTGAAGGGCTTTTGGAAGGACAAGATGTGCTTGATACGGCCAAAGCGATGCGCTCGTTCGGTGCTACAGTGACCGATCACGGAGGCGGAAATTGGAGCGTTAATGGCGTTGGCGGGCTGTGTGAACCCGAAACATTGATTGATTGCGGAAATTCCGGAACCGGTGTGCGGCTTTTGATGGGGGCGATGGCGACCCATCCAATTTCGGTGACATTTACAGGCGATGCAAGCCTGAACAAGCGACCGATGGCCCGTGTAACCGACCCTATCTCACTTTTTGGCGCCAAGGCCCATGGGCGCTCAGGCGGGCGTTTGCCAATGACTATTCAAGGTGCAAAACACCCCGTTCCAATTCGATATAAAGTTCCTGTGCCATCAGCACAGGTAAAGTCCGCTGTGCTATTGGCCGGGCTTAATGCGCCTGGTAAAACAGTGGTTATCGAACCAGAAGCAACACGCGACCATACAGAGCGTATGCTGGTTGGCTTTGGCGCTGAAATTACGGTCGAAGATAGCTCAGAAGGGCGCGTGATTACTCTTACCGGCCAGCCAGAACTCAATCCGCAAAACATAACCGTTCCGCGCGACCCGAGTTCTGCGGCCTTTCCGGTTTGCGCTGCATTAATCTGCGAAGGTTCTAATGTTTTGGTTCCCAATATTGGATTAAATCCGACGCGCGCTGGATTGTTCACAACGCTGCGCGAGATGGGCGCCGACCTAAGCTACGAAAACGAGCGGGTCGAAGGCGGAGAACCCGTTGCCGATCTGCGCGCTCGCTTTTCACCGGATATGGTAGGCATTGAGGTACCGCCCGAGCGTGCGGCGAGCATGATTGATGAATATCCAATCTTGTCGGTGGTTGCTGCCTTTGCATCAGGTCAAACAGTGATGCGCGGGGTTAGAGAGTTACGGGTCAAAGAAAGCGACCGTATTGAAGCAATGGCCACGGGACTTCGCGCCAATGGGGTAGAAGTCGAAGACGGTGAAGACTGGTGGATTGTTTCAGGCCAAGGAACCGGCAACGTGCACGGTGGGGGGCTCTGCGCTACCTATCTGGATCACAGAATTGCAATGTCGTTTATTACCATGGGGATGGCCAGTGAAAAACCTGTAAGAATAGATGATGGGTCCCCAATCGTAACATCGTTTCCTATCTTTGAAGACCTTATGACAGGCCTCGGCGGGGCGATCACTCGAAACAATCACTAATCCAAGGACAGTTATCAGAAATGAAATTTGTTGTGGCAATTGACGGACCGGCGGCAGCTGGCAAAGGAACAATCGCCAAGGCTGTGGCCAATCATTTCGGGTTTTCACATCTGGATAGTGGGTTGCTTTACCGAGCAGTTGCAGCAAAAACACTTAAAGGTGCTGATCCAGTGGCAGCTTCAGAAGCACTTCATGAAGACGATCTAAAGGCAGATAATTTACGCTCACCAGAGGTAGCACAGATGGCCAGCAAGGTTGCTGCACTTGAAGATGTCCGCTTAGCACTTATCGATTTTCAGCATAGCTTTGTTCAGCAGGATGGTGGAGCAGTAATTGATGGGCGTGATATTGGCACAGTCATTTGCCCAGATGCTGCTGTAAAACTCTATATCACCGCAAGCCCTGAAGCCCGTGCAAAACGTCGATTTCAAGAGTTGTTGAATGGAAATAAATCGGTGACTCTTGAGGCTGTTTTCAAAGATGTGAAAGAACGTGACGAAAGGGATGTGACGCGTCATGCATCTCCATTGAAAGCCGCTTCTGACGCGATCACTATTAACACCACCGAGCTTACGATTGAAGCCGCCGTGAAAGCTGCCATCAAAGTGATCGAGACTGCATTTGAACGCACAAAGCAATTATAGCACCTAAGGTTTATTTTCCCGTCTAGAAATTTGCACGGAACTAGACTGTAAAAGAAGCCATTATGGCACAGACAGCCCTTGATTTATTGCCCTAAACATCGTATGCGGCGTCTTTGTTGTTCACAGGGCAGCTTTTCGAGCAAAAAGTCTGAAACAAGCAGACCAATAAAACCCAAGACCGGCGGAGACAACCGCTTGGCCCGTAAATGACTAGTAAAGGAAACTGAGACCACATGGCTCAAAATACATCTATGGAGGAATTCGAAGCCCTCCTAAACGAAAGCTTCGAAATGGACACACCCCAAGAAGGGTCTGTCGTAAAAGGCAAAGTCATTGCAGTTGAAGCAGGATACGCCATCATCGATGTCGGCTATAAAATGGAAGGCCGCGTCGAGTTAAAAGAATTTGCAAATCCTGGCGAAGCCCCCGAAGTCGCTGCAGGCGATGAGGTCGAGGTCTTTCTGCGTCAGGTCGAAAACTCAAAAGGTGAAGCGGTTATCAGCCGTGAAATGGCCCGCCGCGAAGAAGCATGGGATCGCCTTGAGAAAGCATATGCTGATGATGCCCGTGTTGAAGGCGCAATCTTTGGCCGTGTCAAAGGCGGGTTCACCGTTGATCTTGGCGGGGCTGTCGCGTTTTTGCCAGGATCGCAAGTTGATGTGCGGCCAGTTCGCGATGCCGGTCCTTTGATGGGCCTCAAGCAGCCATTCCAAATTTTGAAAATGGATCGTCGCCGTGGCAACATCGTTGTCTCACGTCGCGCCATTTTGGAAGAAAGCCGCGCCGAACAACGCGCAGAAGTGATTGGCAACTTGGCCGAAGGCATGGCTGTCGAAGGCATTGTCAAAAACATCACTGAATACGGCGCCTTTGTTGATCTTGGCGGTGTTGACGGCTTGTTGCACGTGACCGACATGGCTTGGCGCCGTGTCAATCACCCATCAGAAATTTTGACCATTGGTGAATCGATCAATGTTCAAGTGATCAAAATCAACAAAGACACTCATCGGATCAGCCTTGGCATGAAGCAACTGCAAGAAGATCCATGGGATCTCGTTGCTGCTAAGTATCCGTTGGAGTCTGTACATAACGGTGTTGTGACCAATATCACAGACTATGGTGCATTTGTTGAGCTTGAGGCTGGTGTAGAAGGTCTGGTTCATGTTTCTGAAATGTCATGGACCAAAAAGAACGTTCACCCTGGAAAAATCGTTTCTACCAGCCAAGAAGTAGAAGTGATGGTGCTTGAAATTGACGGATCCAAACGGCGAGTGTCACTCGGACTTAAGCAAACTCAGCGCAATCCTTGGGAAGTCTTTTCAGAGACACATCCTGAAGGCACACAGGTTGAGGGTGAAGTTAAAAACATCACCGAGTTTGGTCTTTTTGTCGGCCTAGAAGGCGAAATCGACGGCATGGTTCACCTCAGCGATATCTCTTGGGATGAACGCGGCGAAGATGCCATTCAAAACTTCCGCAAAAGTGACACAGTCAAAGCTGTAGTCTCTGAGGTTGATGTCGAAAAAGAGCGCATCAGTCTGTCAATTAAGGCCATGGGCGGCGATAAATTCGCTGAAGCCACGGGCGGCGTCAAACGCGGCTCGATCGTCACAGTTGCGGTTACTGCAATTGAAGATGGTGGTATTGAGGTCGAATATGAAGGAGCTAAAGCCTTTATCCGACGATCTGATCTTAGCCGTGATCGCGCCGAGCAGCGCCCGGAGCGTTTTTCTGTAGGTGATAAAGTCGATGTCCGTGTTACAAACATTGACAGCAAGACCCGTAAGTTGGGCTTGTCGATCAAAGCCCGCGAGATCGCAGAAGAAAAGGAAGCCGTCGAGCAATATGGATCTTCGGATTCAGGTGCATCACTGGGAGACATTCTCGGAGCGGCGCTCAAAGGCGACGAATAAGATAGTCCCAAAAAAATCCAAGAAAGCTCCCCATCCTCACGGATTGGGGGGCTTTTTTGTTTCAAAACGATTCGCTTTTTTAAAAATATGGCAACTGCAGAATTCTCAACTTAAGGCCAGAGGCGCATTTTGGTGCGATTTACCAATCCTAGAGCCAAGTTTTTTGCCATAACAGCAAACTATTTTGATTTTCCAAAAACAAAGAGTTTCCCATTCTTTTTAATCTTCTTATAGTCGTACGATATATATCGCCAAACAACGTGTAGGGGGAAAAATGATACGCTCAGAGCTCGTTCAGATCATCGCCGATCAAAATCCACATCTCTTTCAGCGTGATGTAGAACGCATTGTAAACACTGTATTTGATGAAATCACTAATGCGATGGCGAATGGAGATCGCGTAGAACTACGCGGCTTTGGCGCTTTTTCTGTCAAAAAACGCGATGCAAGAATTGGGCGTAACCCGCGAACTGGGGAAAGTGTATCTGTAAGCGAAAAACATGTTCCCTTTTTCAAAACTGGTAAGCTTTTGCGGGATCGGTTAAACGGAAAGACCTAATGCAATGCGCTATTTGCGATATGCGTTTTTAATCAGCCTTGCGTTGGTCTTGGTCATCGTGGCCGTGGCTAATAGAACCACAACTCAACTAAGTCTTCTTCCAGCGGACCTATCTCAATGGCTCGGGGTAAACTGGTCGATTGATTTGCCTGTTTTTGTCATTTTCCTAGGGGGCACAGTCTTTGGGGTATTGATTGGCTTTATCTGGGAATGGTTGCGCGAATATAAGCATCGCGCTGAAGTGACCCGAAAAAGCTGCGAATTACGCAAGTTAGAAGGCGAGTTACGTGATCTGAAAGGTGAAAAATACAAAGACCAAGATGGTGTTTTAGCAATGCTTGAGGAAGTGAGATAAGTCATATGTCAAATCCCGTACGGGTTAAGATTTGCGGCGTAACCAGCCAGCAGCTAATGCGGGATGTTGGTAACGCTGGCACACAGTATGCTGGATTGGTATTTTTTGAAAAATCTCCGCGCAACCTAAGTTTGGACAAAGCCCGCAGCATTGCTCTTGAAGCGCCAACAGGCCTGGCCAAAGTGGCACTAGTGATCAACCCAAGTGATCGTTTTTTGGACAGTTTAACCTCGACAGTGCCACTGGACATGATCCAGCTGCAAGGCAGCGAAACACCGCAGAGAGTGAGCGAGATAAAACAAAAGACCGGTTTGCCTGTCATGAAGGCTATTGGTGTTGCTGAACAAGACGATTTAAAAAAGCTGGATGTCTATGCAACTGTTGCAGACCAGCTACTGGTCGATGCAAAACCCGCAAAAGATGCAATATTGCCGGGCGGAAATGGCTATGCCTTTGACTGGAGCCTACTTCAAGGTCGGCGCTGGACAGGCCCTTGGATGCTTGCAGGAGGGTTAAACCCTGAAAATGTAGCCCAAGCGATCGCAATAACAGGTGCGCAGCAAATAGATGTGTCCTCGGGTGTTGAAATCTGCCCCGGGAAAAAGGACAAACA
>CABZJG010000055.1 GCA_902525995.1 Paracoccaceae bacterium
TGATCGAAATTACATTATGACCCATACTAGCATCGTAGTAGGCGCTATCTCCACGGCGCATCTCAATTGGTTCATAGAATTCAGTATATAGGGTGATGATTCCTGTTAGGACATATAAGAATTCCTCTCCGTCATGGCGAACCCATTCACCAAATTCTTCGAAACTCCGCGCGCGTATTCGAGCCTGATATGGAAGCATCTTTTTTTGGGTTAGACCTTCACACAGCAAATCGTGCTCATACGTGGTTGTTGCGTGGGCTGTCCCCTGCCCTGCTTTTGTCACGATCAATCTACCACTGACTTCATTCTTGCTTGGTGGCGTGAACAATTGGGGCACTGAAATTTCAAGCCCAACAGCTAACTTTTTCAAAGCGTCATATGTTGGTGACATTTGCCCGTTTTCAATTTTTGACAATGTTGATCTAGCGAGCCCGGCTTGTTGCGCAGCTTGTTCTAAGGTCCAGTTTCGTGCTTTGCGCAGGCTGCGAACACGAGAACCAAGGTTCAGCGGTTCGGCGCTCTCTTGCAGTCCGCCTTCACGGGCGATTCTAATTAAAGATTTTGGATCTTTGGATGGCATAGGTTATTTATAAGGCTAGACTATCTTGCTTGCAACGTAGATCATGAGGTTTCGGGATATCAAAATGTGGTGAGTATATAGAAATGGTGATCATCCGCGTTGCCCTGCCCCATTTAACTTGGCGGCATATGCATTGTCTTTTGCAGATGTAACTCCGAATAAACCTGCCTTGTTAATGGTTAATTCACAACATGTGATAGAAACTTGGTCATATAAAGCTCTCAGAAATGCGGTATTATCAACCGCCTATGGATTTCTCAAACAGGGCCTATGCCCCAAAGATCGCATTTTGCTTCGCTTGGGAAATACTGTCGAGTTTCCAATTGCATATCTTGCAGCGATTGCCGTTGATTTGGTCCCGGTGCCCACTTCATCGCAACTGACAGAGCGTGAAGTTGAAGCCATTATTGCAACAATCCAACCAAAGGCAATTTTAACTTCTAGTGAAACCCAATGCCCGGAACAGACAAATGCAGTTCAGATTACCCACACTGAACTAAAGAAAATGCAAAAGGAACCTTTGGCTGATTTTATTTATGGTGATCCAAACCGCTTAGCCTATATAGTCTTTACTTCTGGAACATCTGCCCGTCCAAACGCAGTGATGCATGCCCATAGGGTTATTTGGGCGCGGCAAATGATGGTTAGTGACTGGTACCAGTTAAGGTCAAACGATCGGTTATTGCACGCAGGGGCATTTAATTGGACATTCACATTGGGAACAGGGCTTTTGGACCCATGGTCTATAGGCGCGACGGCTCTGGTTCCTGAGCTTGGTTCAGGCTTTGAAGATATTCCCGATCTTCTTGAAAAATATGATGTCTCACTATTTGCCGCTGCACCTGGGATTTATCGCAAAATTCTAAAAAGCAAACATTCCTTCAAAGTACCTTCTTTACGGCATGGTTTGTCTGCTGGTGAAAAATTACAGCCCTCGGTCAGCAAAGATTGGAGCCATGCAACTGGAACAAAAATATATGAAGCCTATGGAATGACAGAGTGTTCAACTTTCATTTCTCATAATTCACAAGTGAACTGCTCTGAGGATACGATTGGGAAGCCTCAAACCGGGCGCTCTGTGGCTATATTACCAATGGAGGGCGATGACCAACCCGTTGAATTGGGTGAAATTGGAATAATTTCTATTGATATCAAAGATAGCGGTTTGATGCTTGGATACTTAAAAGACCAAACACCGGACACAGGTAATTACCGTAGAGATTGGTTTTTAACCGGTGATATGGGCAAGATGGACGCAGATGGAGCCATCACATATCTTGGGCGAAATGACAACATGATGAACGCAGGTGGTTTCAGGGTATCGCCTATTGAAGTTGAAGCCGTGCTGCTCACTCACCATGACATTGCATCAGTTGCAGTTTGTCAAATTGAAGTCAAAAATGACGTGATGATTATTGCTGCATTTTTTACGGCGCAGTGTGAGTTAAAAGAAGATGAACTAAAGATATTTGCATCGACCCGGCTTGCGCGATACAAGCAACCAAGAGCCTATTTCCAACGTGAAAGCCTTCCTCACGGACCAAATGGAAAAATTCTTCGACGGAACCTAAAACAGTTACTAGGACCTTCTAATGATCAGACTTGATATTTTTTCTGATCCCATTTGCCCGTGGTGTTTTATTGGAAAGCACAATCTTTTTGCAGCGCTCAGTGGCGTTGATAAAGACTTATTTTCCATTGAATGGCACCCGTTTCAACTTAATCCGGATATGCCGGAAGGTGGCATGGATCGACGCGCTTATCTTGAAACTAAATTTGGTGGCAAAGAGGGCGCAGTGCAAGCATATTTACCTGTTGTTGAGCATGCTAAATCGGCAGGTTTGGCTATCAATTTTGAAGCCATTACAAAAACACCTAACACGCTCAAGGCGCTGTGCTTGATCCATTGGGCTAAATTGGAAGGATGTCAGGCTGAGATAGTGCAAGCATTGTTTGAAGCCTACTTCTATCATGGGAAAGATATCGGAGATACCGAGATATTGGTTAATATTGCAGCTGCAGCCGGGATGGATACTGATATGGTCAAGCGATTGTTTGCCTCTGGCCAAGATAAATTGGAAATACAAGAAAGAGACGCATCGGCGCGAGACATGGGCGTTCATGCTGTGCCAACCTTTATTGTTGCCGGACAGCACGTTGTGAGCGGAGCACAATCCGTTGAAATGTGGCAGTCTGTTATTGAAGATATTCAAAAACAACTTGAAATCCAAAGTGCTGGCATAGGCGAATTTGGTTGAGTAGATTAATGTTTCAGGTTTAGTGATAAATTTAGAATCCAAAAGATTTGAACTTAAAAGTATACCATTGCATACAGGGGTTGCATAACCTTGAAAATGCGCTAAGAGACGCAAAGAATGTAACGCTATAAAAGGACACGGCACCATGAGTAGGATAAAAGTCGACAATCAAGTCGTCGAACTTGACGGAGATGAAATGACCAGAATTATCTGGGATTTCATCAAGCAAAAACTTATTCTGCCGTATCTTGATGTGGATTTATTGTACTATGATTTGGGCATAGAAGAGCGTGACCGCACAAATGATCAAATTACAATTGATGCCGCTGAAAAAATTAAAGAAGTCGGCGTGGGGGTTAAGTGCGCGACAATTACGCCCGATGAAGCCAGAGTGGAAGAATTTGGGCTCAAAAAAATGTGGCGCTCGCCCAACGGAACCATCCGAAACATTTTAGGCGGTGTTGTGTTTCGTCAGCCAATTATCTGTTCAAACGTTCCGCGCCTTGTCCCCGGTTGGACCCAGCCGATTGTTATTGGCCGGCACGCCTTTGGTGATCAATATCGCGCCACCGATATGAAATTCCTTGGTCCCGGCACACTTTCGATGAAGTTTGTCGGCGAAGATGGTGAGGTGGTTGAGCATGAAGTGTTTAAAGCGCCGTCATCGGGTGTTTTCATGTCAATGTATAATCTTGATAATTCGATCATCGACTTTGCTCGAGCCTCGATGAACTATGGGCTTAACCTTGGCTGGCCAGTTTACCTGTCGACTAAAAATACCATTATGAAACAATATGATGGACGATTCATGGAACTTTTCCAGAAAGTCTATGAAGAAGAGTTCGAAGATAAGTTCAAAGCCAAAGGCATTCATTACGAGCATCGTTTAATCGATGACATGGTTGCCTGCGCGATGAAATGGAACGGTGGTTTTGTTTGGGCTTGTAAAAATTATGATGGCGATGTGCAGTCGGATACAGTTGCCCAAGGATTTGGCTCTTTGGGGTTGATGACATCGCAACTTATGACGCCAGATGGAAAGATTGTAGAAGCAGAGGCCGCCCACGGAACGGTAACGCGCCACTATCGTCAGCATCAGAAAGGTGAGGCCACCTCTACCAACTCAATTGCCTCTATTTTTGCTTGGACTGGTGGATTAAAGCACCGTGCAAAACTTGATGAAAATGCACCACTTTTGAAGTTTGCGACCACCTTGGAAGAGGTGATCGTCAAAACTGTGGAAAGCGGTGATATGACCAAAGACCTCGCTCTATTGGTGGGACCTGACCAGAAATGGTTAAGCACCATAGGCTTTCTTGAAAAAGTTGATGAAAATCTAAACTCCGCCCTGGTTGGCTGAATATAAAAGCAATTTAGCGCGGATGTTTCAATTCGCGCTAAATAAGATTCTGAATTAAAACATCTTTTTTATCAAAAATACAAAACGAATTGCTTTTCACTCTTGTCCATCCATTGTGATTTTCATCTAATGGTTCAGAAACAATCGCCCAACTATCGTTTCGCTTGTACCTTCGGTAATATATCGATGGGGCCCAGCGGTCAGATGCATACCGCACTGCATAAAGCTTTTTGCCATCTGAAAAGGCAATAGACAGTCGCAGATGGGGCGTGATAGGCGAGAGCTGTTCAAAAAGCTTAACCGTTTCGGCAATCGCCCCTTTGGGATTTTTGTCCAGCCCCTGCCCCACAGCATTTAGAAAAAAAGACTCGCTATCGGTTGCACCTTTACGGTGGTTATACAGCGCATCCGGGATCAACATATCTGCCTTTTTTCGCACCTGTTCAAACCCGCCAATTAATCCATTGTGCATAAAGCTCCAATTATCGACCACAAAGGGATGACTATTGTTTCGACTAATCGCAGTTCCTGTAGACGCACGTACATGAGCAAGAAAGAGATGGGATTGAACTTGATTTGCAACAGATCTGAGGTTCACATCCGACCACGCTGGATGCACGTCTTTGTAAAGTCCCGGTTCCGTACGTCTGCCATACCAAGCGATACCAAAACCATCACCGTTTAAGCGCGCTTTACCTTCATCTGCTGCCCTACTTTGTTCAATCAAAGAATGTTCTGGAGCGCTGAGGATATCAGACAAATAGATTGGTGCTCCAATATAACCGGCCCAACGACACATTTACTGACCTCGGTTGTGGGTTTTGTGATAAAGACCGGCAATTATTGAACTTGCTGTTTTCTCAAAAAATGCTGGAATAATGGCGTGGATTAGCGCTGCAAACGCGGCAAGAAACAGAAGACTTGAAAACCTCAAAGCAAATTGCGCGTGTTCAAAATATGTTTCTTTGACACTCTGCGGATGATTGATGAACAGTTTTTTATACATTTTTTTCTCCTTCTACCTAGGGAGATTTGTAAAAATATATCTTGCAAAATAGTTCCCAAATATTTCATATAAAAAATAATTTATGGGATTTTATCCCACTAAAATGGTGTAAAAGTGGAAATAGATACATTTGATAGAAAAATCCTGCAGTCCATTCAAAAAGACTGCGGCATGTCTATTGAAAGCCTTGGCGAGCAAGTTGGTCTGTCCAGAAATGCTGTGTGGCGCCGGGTCAAGGCTCTTGAAGAACATGGCTTTGTGAAACATAAAGTGGCTATTTTAGAGCCGCAAAAACTTGGGCTAGATTTGCAGGTTTTTGTACAAATTAGAACCAGCGAACATAACCCCGATTGGAGAAAGCGATTAGCACAAACAGTTCAAGCCTTGCCTCAGATACAATCTGTTCACCGTATGACCGGTGATCTAGACTATCTTATCATGGCTCGGGTGGCCAATATGGCGGAATATGACCAATTATACCAACGATTAACCAAAAATATTCACATGAGTGACGTATCCGCAAGCTTTGTGATGGAGAGCCTGAAAGAAACAACCGAAATCCCAGTTTCTTTACTTTAGATCAAAAAAATGGGGGGCATAAGCCCCCCTTTGAAAGTCTCACCGTTCAAGCTCATCATTGTACCGCTCGATTTATGTTTATGCCTGCGGCCTGAACGTCGTCAGGGGTGAGCGCACCCTCCCCGTGTCTCTATTTTCCTCTAGCTACAGCCTGAAGTTGCCCCGCAGGTGTTGCATTTCATACAAGTCCCATTGCGAACCAACGTGTAATTACCGCAATCTCCGCAGGGATCACCTTCATAGCCTTGCATCTTGGCTTTGGTCCGGGCATCCATTGAAGTTGCTGTGGCTATTGTTGCTGTCTCAGCTGCTTGTTGCGGGACATCTGCAACAACTGCCGCTGTTTCAGACATTGCCAAATTGCCGCTTGTTTGACCACCTTGAAGGACCACTAATTCACGCGGTAGGCGCTTCCTTAAGTATCCGGATGAGCTGATTTGTTTGAGCACTTCCAAGGACTTAGAGGCGTTGTCTTCACTAAGCTCTTTAACATTTCTAATGCCTTCATCCTGCCCGCTGCCCAAGTCGTCAAACGCAGCTCCCTCAGGTTTTACGTGAGCCAAATCGGTTCTATCAAGATAGCTCACTGCCAATTCACGGAAGATATAGTCAAGGATGGACGTTGCATTTTTGATACTGTCGTTGCCCTGTACCATGCCTGCAGGTTCAAATTTGGTGAAAGTAAACGCGTCTACAAATTCTTCCAAAGGCACGCCGTATTGAAGACCAACGGACACCGCTATGGCGAAATTATTCATCATAGCGCGGAAACCTGCGCCCTCTTTATGCATATCGATGAAAATCTCACCAAGCGCACCGTCAGAATATTCACCAGTGCGCAAATAGACTTTATGGCCGCCAACAATTGCCTTTTGTGTATAGCCCTTACGGCGCTCTGGCATCTTTTCCCGATGCGATTTCACGATTTCTTTAACAACTACTTTCTCTACGATTTTTTCAGCAAGAACAGCTGCTTTTTCTTGTGCGCTTCCACTTTCAAGAATTTCTGCAGCCTCATCATCATCCTCAACCAATGCAGCCGCCAACGGCTGGGAAAGTTTTGAGCCGTCTCTATAAAGCGCATTGGCTTTTACACCGAGCGACCAGCTTAGTTCGTACGCCTGTTGGCAATCCTCGATGGTTGCATCATTTGGCATATTTATCGTCTTTGAAATGGCGCCCGATATGAACGATTGGGCTGCTGCCATCATATAAATATGGCTATTAACGCTCAGATAACGCTTACCTTTTTTGCCGCAGGGATTGGCGCAGTCAAAGATATTATAATGCTCTTCGCTCAGATGTGGTGCACCCTCTAGGGTCATGGTTCCACAAACATGATCGTTCGCAATATCGATATCTTTTTTGCTGAAGCCCAGATGGCGCAGTAGATCAAAGCTTGGATCATTTAGCTTTTCGGCAGGAATACCAAGAACGCCGGTGCAGAATTCTGCGCCAAGGGTCCATTGATTGAACACAAACCTGATATCAAAGGCCGATTCTAGAGCGGCTTCAATCTTTTCAATTTCCGCAGGTCCAAATCCATGCCCGATAAGGCTTGTGTGATTGATACCTGGGGCATTTCCAAGGGATCCATGTCCCACCGCATAAGAGATGATTTCTTCAATGTGGGCGCTTCCATACCCAAGCTTTTCCAAAGCCGCAGGCACGGAGCGGTTGATGATTTTAAAGTATCCACCACCTGCCAGCTTTTTGAACTTCACCAGTGCAAAGTCTGGTTCAATTCCGGTGGTGTCACAGTCCATAACCAATCCGATGGTCCCGGTTGGCGCAATCACAGAGGTTTGCGCATTTCTAAAGCCATACTTTTCACCCTCTGCAAGCGCATTATTCCAACTGGACTGTGCTAGCATTACCAAATCTTGATCAGGGCAGTTATCACGATCAAGTGGCACGGGTTTTATGGCCAACTCTTCGTAACCTTCTGTATTGCCTAAAGCAGCGTTACGGTGATTGCGAATAACACGCAGCATATGATCTGCGTTTTTGTCATACTTTGGAAAAGGTCCTAACTCGCGCGCCATTTCTGCGCTAGTTGCATAGGAAACACCTGTCATGATGGCGGTTAAAGCACCGCAAAGTGCACGGCCTTCATCGCTGTCATATCCATAGCCCATGTTCATCAGCAATCCGCCGATATTAGCATAGCCAAGGCCTAACGTTCTGAAATCATATGACCGCTGGGCAATTTCTTTGGACGGAAACTGGGCCATAAGAACAGAAACTTCTAAAGTGATGGTCCAAAGCCTTGTGGCATGGATATAATCATCTGCTTGGAACTTTCCGTCTTTCAAAAAGCTAAGCAAATTCATTGACGCTAAATTACAGGCAGTATCATCAAGGAACATATATTCAGAGCACGGGTTTGATCCTCTGATTTCACCATCCTCAGGACAAGTATGCCATGCGTTGACCGTATCATGATATTGAATGCCTGGATCGGCGCAGGCCCAAGCGGCATGCCCGACATCTTCCCAGAGCTTTCTGGCCTTTATGGTCTTTGCAACAGAGCCATCTGTTCGTCTGATCAATTCCCAATCATCATCTGCTTCAACGGCCTTTAAAAAAGCATCAGTGACACGAATTGAGTTGTTGGAATTCTGTCCAGATACAGAAGCATAGGCTTCGCTATCCCAATCAGTATCATATGTCGGGAATTCAATGCTGCCATAACCTTGCTTTGCATAGTCCAGCACCCGCTTTACATAAGTCTCTGGTATCGCGACCTTTTTTGCGCCTCTTATGGCCGTTTTCAACGACGGGTTTTTGCTAGGATTTACCGAGTCTTCGCTGCTTCCATCCCAGGCGCGAATAGCTGCAAAAATCTCATTTAGTTTTTCTTCATGCATTTTGCTGCCTGCAACGATGCTAGCAACTTTTTGCTCTTCTTTGACTTTCCAGTTGATGAAGCTTTCAACATCCGGATGATCGGCATCACAAATGACCATTTTTGCAGCGCGTCTGGTGGTGCCACCAGACTTGATTGCTCCCGCTGCTCGGTCGCCAATTTTCAAAAATCCCATTAGACCTGAGGACTTACCGCCACCTGAAAGAGGCTCGCCGTCACCTCGAAGAGAGCTAAAGTTAGTACCTGTCCCGGATCCATATTTAAAGAGCCGCGCTTCGCGCACCCAAAGATCCATGATGCCGCCTTCGTTAACCAGATCATCGGTTACAGATTGGATGAAGCAGGCATGGGGTTGTGGGTGCTCATAGGCGGACTTCGACTTCACAAGCTTTCCAGATTTAAAATCTACATAGTGATGTCCCTGACTTGGTCCATCAATGCCATAAGCCCAATGTAGCCCTGTGTTAAACCACTGTGGACTGTTCGGTGCAGCACGCTGGGTCGCGAGCATATAGCGCATTTCGTCATAATAGGCTTGGGCATCTTCTGCGGTGCTAAAATAGCCGCCCTTCCAACCCCAATAGGCCCAAGCACCAGCTAAGCGATCAAAAACCTGCTTTGCAGAAGTTTCGCCGATTATAGCAGTCTCATCAGAAGAAGCTTGAGAACGCCACAAAAATTCTGGCACGTTCTTCTCTTTAATCTTTTTTAGTTTTTCAGGCACACCAGCTTTGCGGAAATATTTTTGCGCGATCACATCGCTTGCCACTTGAGACCAAGAGGATGGAACCTCTACATCGTCCAAGTGAAACACAACTGTTCCATCAGGATTTCTTATTTCCGAGGAGGTTTTAATAAAATCGATGTCTGAATAGGCGTCCTGCCCGGCTTTCGTGAACTTTCTTTCAATTTTCATCTTTTTGCCTTGTCGTTTTTCTTTTTCTAGCGTTCAGCGTTGCGTCTGTTTTTCGTGCAGCCCACATTTAAGCCTTGATGGGCCGGACGAAAGTACCAACGTTTCCACCCCTGCCTTACGGGAAAACGAGATACTATATGTTGTGGTGCCGCTATCGGTCCGTACAACTTGACGTAGGAACACTAGGATGGTCAACGGATTTTTTTATGAATATTCAAAAATTTTCTCTTGACCTCTTTGTGTTAACAAAAAACGCGAATTTTTGTTTTCCCTACCAATTATTTTTCAAAAACTTCTTTTGAAATTTTATTCATAAAAACGTCATAATATGCGAAGGCTTACGCGCTTTGCTTTACCGAAGACATGAAATATACATCTAAAAATGGACTCTAAATAAGATTCCAATTCCCACAAATTCCCTTTTTTGATTCTCAGGTGACGGTCATAAAAGCCACAACAATTAGTGTGCTAATGTGGGGGTTCGTCTATACCTAGCGGTTTAAAGCCATATCCTGAAGGGTAGAATCGGGCATACCGCTTCGCTCGACAACTCACATAACCCATTTGGATTTTCCCAAACGAGAAAAATAAAAAGGTACTTTGATTTTGAAAGTCACACCGAGTCTCAATTGTTCATAATGGTGTTGTCAAAAACCCACATATAAAAAGAGCGATTCAAAATAGATATTACAACACTCG